>JAVEEB010000441.1 GCA_030840665.1 Frankiaceae bacterium
CCACTGCCGCGCGGCCGATCTCATCCTCCACGCGGGTGATCTGGTCGACCTTCCGGTCCTCCGGTTGTTGCAGTCGCTCGGTCCTGCGGTCCACGCGATCAGCGGAAACGTCGACAAGGCCGCGGTCCGCGCCGTCATCCCCGATCGGCTGGAGCTCGAGCTCGCCGGCGTCCGCATCGGCATGACCCACATCCCCGGTCCGGCGGCCGGCCGGCTGGCCCGCCTGCGAGCCGCATTTCCGGCCTGTCAGGCAGTGATCTTCGGCCATACCCACATGCCTGAGCACGCCGAGGACGGCGACTTTCAGATCTTCAATCCCGGCTCGCCGACCGAGCGCCGGCGCGCGCCCCTCCACACGATGGGCCTGGCCCGGATCACCGGCGAAACGATCGAATTCGAGCTGCTCGTCGTCTGATCGCAGTGTCGCCGAAGGTCTTGCGCCGGTGCTCCGGATGTCGTGCTTGCGGTCCGCCCATCGTCTATGTCGCGTGTCGTCTCTGCGGACGACCGAACATGCCTATTACGGCCCCCCGATCGTGCGCCTTCGCTTCTTGTTGGGGCCTTCCCCGGCTGGGAGCTTGCATGGCCAGACCGCACCGGCGGTCTGCATCTAATTCCAGGGACAGGGGTTGTCATGGGTGTTCTGCACGCGGCATGGGCCGTTCTTGTTGTTCTTCTCTGCGGCGCTGTGTGGTTCTGCGTGCTGCGACGGACGCGGCGAGCTTCCTCGTCGCTCGGCATCGTGCTCGCAGCTGCTGCGATGCTCGCCGTCATCGTCGGTGCGGGCGCACAGCTCGTCCCGAGCGCGAAGGCCGCTGTCGCACCCGTCGGCGGGGGCTTCACGGTCACTCCTGGCGATCTCGCCTTCATCCTCAAGCAGATCAAGATCGCCGAGCACCACGCGGCGACGTTCACCGCGGCCGACCCTTGCGGGACGCTCGTCGGGCCGGGCCCGGACCAGATCCCGGATCGCCTGACGCCCTACGGCCTGCGCACGGTCGACGGATCCTGCAACAACCTCTTCCCCGGCCGCGAGAAGTTCGCTGCGGCCGACGTTCCGTTCCCGCGCCTGTCGAGCGCGCAGTTCCGCGACGCCGAGGCCGCTCCGGACGGCTTCCCGGTTCAGGCGTCTTCTTCCTACAAGCAGAAGAAGGGCCTCGTCTTCGACTCCCAGCCGCGCACGATCAGCAACCTGATCGTCGACCAGACCTCGACGAACCCGGCCGCCGTCGCGGCCGCCGGCTTCCCGGTCCGCTCGCAGGATGCGAACACTCCGAGCTCGTTCCCCTGCACGACCGACCCCGCCCCCAGCGCCCCGGCAACGTCCGGACTGCCCGCCGGCTGCACGCCGTCGCACAAGACCCTCTTCATCCCCAACGTCACGACCGACGTCGGCCTCTCGCCGCCGTACAACTCGCTGTTCACGTTCTTCGGGCAGTTCTTCGATCACGGCGTGGATCAGACCGTCAAGAGCGGCGGCACGGTCTTCGTCCCGCTGAAGGCTGACGACCCGCTCGTCACGCTCGGCCCCGACGGCATCCCGAACTCCGGTGACGAGGTCCCGGCCAACCAGCGCTTCATGGTGCTGACGCGGGCGCAGAACCAGCCCGGCCCCGACGGCGTCCTCGGCGATGACCCGGCGACGGCCGTCGACGAGAGCGCCGACGACGTCCAGGACGCCAACAACACCGACTCCCCGTGGGTCGACCAGAGCCAGACCTACACGTCGCACTCCTCGCATCAGGTGTTCCTGCGCGAGTACGCACTCAACGCGGCCGGCCGTCCCGTCGCCACCGGCAAGCTGCTCGGCGGCACCGGCAACGGCGCCACGGGCATGGCCACCTGGGCGGACGTCAAGGCTCAGGCCGCGACCAAGCTCGGCCTGCTGCTCAAGGACGTCGACGTGACGAACATCCCGATGCTCGCCGCCGACCCGTACGGCAAGTTCATCCCCGGTCCGGCGCGCGGCATGCCGCAGTACGTCACGAAGAGCGGCCTGGTCGAGGGCAACACCGCGAGCCCGGTGCCGGTGCCGGCCAACGTGCTGCACTTCGACACGCCGTTTTTGACCGACATCGCCCACAACGCCGATCCCGGCACCGTGGGCCCGTGCACGACGGCAGCCGTCGTGGACGCAAACAACCACGTCACCACGCCTGGCGCTCCGGCCGGCTGCCTGGATCCCGATCCTGACACCACCGCTTCGGCGGACTTCGGCGCCCAGCGTGGCGGCACGTACGACGACGAGATGCTCAACGCGCACTTCTGCGCTGGCGATGGTCGTGTCAACGAGAACATCGCGCTGACGACGATCCACCAGGTGTTCCACTCCGAGCACGACCGCCTCGTCGGCTACATGAAGGGCGTCCTGGAGGCCGACACGTCGCCGTCCGGCGTCGCGGCGCTGGCGGAGTGGAAGCTGCCGCTGGCGACCAATCCGGCCGGCTGGAACGGCGAGCGCCTGTTCCAGGCCGCCCGCTTCGTGACCGAGATGGAGTACCAGCACCTGGTCTTCGAGGAGTTCGCTCGCAAGATGCAGCCGGCTGTCCGTCCGTTCCACGTCT
>JAVEEB010000479.1 GCA_030840665.1 Frankiaceae bacterium
CGGCTGCAGGTCGTCGCGGACGACGCCGCCGCCGCCGGCATCACCCTCGGCGTCACCGTCAAGGACCTGTCCGCCTACAAGGGCGCCGTCGCGCAGGCGGGAGCGCACGACCAGAAGATGAAGGCGGCCAGCATCATCAAGCTCGCGCTGCTCTCGCTGCTCATGAGCAGGGTCGACAAGGGCACCCTGAGCCTCGACACGATGATCTCGATCCCTGCCGGCAGCCCCAACATCGTCGGCGGCTCGGGCACGTTGCGCCTGCGGAGTTTCCCGTTGGACATCAGCATCCGTGAACTGATGCAGCTGACCGTGCAGGTCAGCGACAACACGGCCACGAACGTGCTGATCGACGTGGCGGGCGGGTTCGACGCCGTCAACACGTACATCAAGTCACTCGGCTTCACGACTCTTTACCTGGGCCGAAAGATGATCTTCCCGGCGTCGCCACCCCTGCAGGAGAACTACATCAACGCGGACGAGGTCGTGGTGCTGCTCGAGAAGCTCTGGAAGGGCACCATCCTGAGCCGGTCCTCCAGCGACCACATCATCGAGCTCATGAAGGGCCAGCTGGTCAACACGAAGTACGGCGCCGTCATCCCGCGCGAGTTCCTGGCGAACAAGACGGGCGAGCTGGGCGACGTATCGCACGACTCCGGCTTCATCCTGCTGCCGGGTCGCGAAGTCGCGATGGCGACCACGACGTCGTACAGCAGCACCATCCCGCAGACGCAGGTCAACGTGTACGTGCAGCGGACTGCGTCGATCGTGTACGACTACCTTCACGAGCCGTTGCCGGGAGACAAGGGCAAGCACAAGTCGGAATCGGACGAGAAGAACTCGTCGACCAAGTAGCTGTCGACGAACCCCCGCCGGTCACCACGACCGGCGGGGGTTCGGTCAAAGAGCCGCTGTCAGGCCCAGAGCCGACCGGACCAGACGCGCCCGCTCCAGGTCGCGTCCGTCCAGCGCGAACCGGTCCAACGCGAACCCGTCCAGCGCGAACCCGTCCAGCGGGAGCCGGACAGCACGCCGCCGTCCAATGACGTGGACAGCGTGCTGTCGGGCACTCCGGCCACCGTGTAGACGTTCAGGGCCCAGAGGGAGTAGCCGTAGCCGGTGGCCCTGCTCGAGCCGACGAGCCGCAGGTAGCGACCGGCGCCCGACACGTTGAGGTTCTGCAAACCGCCGGTGCCGCTGACGGTCGAGGAGATCGTCGTCCAGGTCGTGGCGTCGGGAGAGGTCTGCAGCTGGTAGCCGGTTGCGTACGCACCTTCCCAGTTCAGGCTCACTTCGCAGATCGACTGTGTGCTGCCGAGGTCGACCTGCAGCCACTGCCCGTCCGAGAACGCGCTGGACCAGCGGGTGTTGGGGTTTCCGTCGAAGGCGCTCGACGCCGGGTAGTAGGTCGCGTTCTCACTCGAGGAGGCGACGGCCGGGCGGTTGGCGGCCGCGTCCACCGTGCCGCAAGGCGGCGGCGCGACGTTGCCGTAGATGCCGAACTCCCAGAGCGCGTAGCCGTACTGCGTCCCGCGCGCCGTTCCGTACATGCGCACATAGCGACCGGACCCGTCGACATCGAGGGTCTGCACGCCGCCGGCGCCGGTGGTCGTCGAGTAGACGGACGTCCAGTTCACGTTGTCCATCGAGGTCTGGATCTGGAACGCCTTGCCGTAGGCGGCCTCCCAAGTCAGCGTCACCCCCGAGATCGTGTACTTCGCCCCGAGATCGACCGTCAGCCACTGGCTGTCACTGAAGCCGCTCGACCAGCGAGTGCCGGCATTGCCGTCCACGGCATAGGACGCGGGGTTGTACAGCGCGTTCTCCGTGGACGATGCGGTGGCCGGCTTTCCCTGTGACAGCAGCACGGACGTGGGGGCGGTGTACGCGGGAGACTGCCACACGTTCCCGGACCAGGACCCGCCCCACATGGCGTTCGCGAAGCTGCCAAAGCCGACCGCGTGCGGGTAGGTCGCCGGCACGCTGGCCGGCGTCGCCGCGCCGAAAGTGCCGGCCAGATTGAGCGATCCTGCGCCCGCCTTGTTGGCCGCCGCCCCGGGCACCGCGCGGGCCGTGCTCGTCAGGAGGGCTTTCACCTGGTCGGGTGTGAGGTTCGGGCGCTGGGAGATGAGCAACGCGGCCGCGCCGGCGGTGATGGCCGAGGCTTGCGACGTGCCGCTGCCGCGGAAGAGCGTCGTCGTGACAGCGCCGGTGCTCGAATACAAGTTGTCGATGCTGCTGCCCGCGTTGCGCAAGCTGACGATGTGGGTGCCCGGTGCGACGAGATCAGGGTTGCGACCAGCGGTGCCGGTGTTGGAGAAGGTGGCAACCGAGTCGTCGATCGGCGTCGACGTGTAGTTGTTGTCGAGTGCGCCGACGGCGATCACGTACGGGTCGGCCGCCGGCAGGGTCACGCCGGGCGTCCCATCGTTGCCCACGGAGCTGACGACGGTGATGCCGTAGCTCCACGCTCGTTCGACGGCCGCCGCCAGCGGGTCGTTCGCGTAGCCGGGGTCGGGCATGCCGACCGACAGGTTGATGACGCGAATGTTCAAGCCGGTATCGGTTTTGTGCTGCGCGGCCCAGTCGACACCGGCGACCACGGCGGATTCCAGCGTGTTGCCCTGGTCGTCGGCCACCTTGATGCTCACGAGCGTGGCCTCGGGAGCGACGCCGGTGAAGTTGGCAGGATTGTTGTACGGACGTACAGCCGCGCCGGCACGTCCGCTGATCAACCCCGCCATGAAGGTGCCGTGACCGAACGTGTCGAGGAACTTCAGCGTGGGATCATTCACCTGCGGCGTGAAGTCGGGCCCGTAGCGGACGTTGCTGGTCAGCCCGTCCTCGGGGACGACGCCGGAGTCGATGAGGGCGACGCCGACACCGCTGCCGTAGTAACCGTTCTGGTAGAAGGTCTTGGCGCCGATCTGCGTCTGCAGGGACAGCGGGGCTCCCGCGTCCGTCGTGGGGTCGTACACCGCCGTCGCGAGGTGCATGTCGCGGTCGGGCGTGACCGCCAGGACGCCGTCAGCGTGGCCCAGGACCGTGCCAGCGGGGACCGTCGCGGCGAACCCGTTGATGATCTGCAGTCCGAGGCCGAGCTTCCCGCCGGCGGACGTGACCGCGCGCTCAGCTTGAGACAAGGCACCGGGCAGCGCCTGAACGATGACGTGCGCGGGGCTTGTCGGGGAAGCGACGGCGGACGGGGTCGCGCCGGCCATCAACAGGATGGCCGGAACCGTCATGGCCATGGCAGTGCGTGCGTTCCGCCGGCCGCCAAAGCTGTTGCCCCGTGCATGCATAGCGCAGACCCAATCTGTTTCGTGGTCTTCGCAGTGTCACCGGGTCGCTACGCTGTGCAATCGTCCATTCGCCGTGGTGAATACGTGTCCGCGCTCACACGGGGTCCTCGTCCCGGCGATGATTCCGATGGCTTTGTCCGGATTCCGCAGCAAGTCACTGGGCCGGGCGGCGCAATCGAGATGCGGCCAACCGGATCTCCGGATGCGCAGAAACTCGGGGATAATTCACCGCGTAGGCTCACGTCGTGGGCCCGATGACAGACCCGGAGCGCCTGTCGTACGCGGCGGACGTCCGCACTGAACTCGTCCGATTGTTCCGCGCTCCGCGTGTCGAACTGACGAGCCTGTTGTTCAACGCACTCGTGGTGTGCGCCGGCTGGTGGCTCCTTCCGGC
>JAVEEB010000074.1 GCA_030840665.1 Frankiaceae bacterium
ACGACGGACGACGTGCGGGACGTCGTGCGCGCCGCCACGGGTTTCGCCGACGCCATGCCGGTCGTCACCGAGCCGTTCACCGAGTGGGTGCTCGCAGGGACGTTCCCCAGCGGGCGGCCCGACTGGGAGCTGGGGGGCGCGCGGTTCGTCGACGACGTGTCGGCGTACGAAAATCGAAAGCTCTGGCTCCTGAACGGCGCGCACTCGCTGCTCGCGTACGCAGGGTCGGCGCGCGGGCACAGGACGGTCGCTGAGGCCATCGCGGACGACGAGCTGCTCGGGCGCGTCGAGCAGTGGTGGGACGAGGCCGCGCCGCACGTGGGGCTGGAGACGGACGCGTATCGCGAGGCGCTGCTGGCCCGCTGGCGCAATCCGCGGATCGAGCACCGGCTGGCGCAGATCGCGGGGGACGGTTCGCAGAAGCTGCCGGTCCGCGTGCTGCCGGTGGCGCGGGCGGAGCTGGCCGCCGGTCGCGAACCGCTCGCGGCCGCCGGAATCCTGGCGGCGTGGATCGCGCACCTTCGCGGCGCGGGGGCCCCCGTGACGGACACGCAGGCAGCGACCTTCGTCCAGGCCGCGAGTGGCCCGCCCGAGCTCGCCGTGCCGCGGGTGCTGCGTCTGCTGGGCGCCGAGGACCTGGCGCCGCTGGTCCGCCGGCTGCTGGCGTAGCCACGGGTCACCGCGTGGCGCCGCGCAACCGCATACTGAACCCCGTGCACATCACCCGGCGCGGCGCGCTCGCCGTCGTCGCGCGCACCCAGGCCTGGACGCTGCGCAAGATGCCGTGGCTCCGGGCCGTTTTTGGCGGGCTGGTGCGTTTCCGGTGGCCGCTGATGGCCCTGCTGGCCGTCCTGTGCGCGATCGTGCCGCAGATCGACCCGGCCCCGAACGACATCGACATCTTCTTCCTGGGCCCGGCCTATCAACTCGTCCGGCACGGCGATCTGGGCGTATTCGCGGCCAACATCCAGGTCGGGCCGCTGTGCCTCGCGCTCCTGGGAATCGGGGCGGTCGCAGGATCGGGGACCGGCCTGTCGGGCACCAACGTCGCCTCAGCGGTCATGGGCCTCGTTGCGCTCGGGATCACCGCCGCCACCGTGCGCGCCGTCTTGCCGCTGGGCACCTCGCGGGAACGCCGGGCGGCGTACGAGTTGTGCCTCGGGGTTGTGCTCATCTGGACGTGCACCCCGCTGGCGAGCAGCTACGGGCACATCGAGGAGATGTTCCTGGCCCTGATGCTGGTGATCACCGCAAGTGAGGTACGGCGCGGACGTGGGGCCCGTGCCGGCCTGTGGCTGGGGTTCGCACTCGCTTTCAAGTTGTGGGCGGTCGTCGGCATCGTGGTGCTCGTACTCGCCCCGACCCGTCGCGCGGCGCTGCGTGCGGCCGTCGTGGCTGCCATCGTCGGGGTCCTGTCGTACGCACCCTTTGTCCTGGGGGGCCACTTCCGCACCTTTGACTTCCGGTGGACTCTGCAACGTCACGTGCCGATGTCGTACGTGCTGGGATCCGAGTCCCCCTTCGATTTTCGCGCCCGGTTCTTGCAGGTCGCCCTCTCGTGCGCGGTGGGCCTGTTCGTCGCGATCCGGCTTCGTCGCGACGTACGCGCGGTGTGGCTCGTGCCCGCCACGGCGATCGCGGTGCGGCTGCTGACCGACCCGATGCTGCTGCCGTACTACTGGACGGGGCTCGCCGCGTGCTTCGTCGTCGGAGTCGCCGTGACTGACTGGCCGCCGGTGCTGCGGGCGGCGACCGGGATCGCGATTCCGGCCGTCGTGCTGACTGCCGTCATCGTGCTGCGTGACCATCCGAACCGGGCCATCCTTACGCTGATGTCAGTCGGTGCGGTTGCGGTGTGCCTGTGGGTGTGCCAGTTCTGTGCCCGCCGGCCGGCTGCCGGTCGGGCGGAAGGTGCGTTGTTGTCGCCCGAAAAGGCCGGCGTCACCGTTTGAGCTCTAGGGAGACCAATGCAACAGCGTCACATCGCACGACTTGGCCGCGACGTCAGCGAGATCGGCCTCGGCTGCTGGCAGCTGGGCGGCGACTGGGGTGACGTGGACGACTCCGCGGCCATGGGCGTGCTGCACGCCGCCGTCGATGCCGGCGTGACGTTCCTGGACACCGCCGACGTGTACGGGGACGGGCGCAGCGAACAGTTCATCGGCCGGTTCCTCCGCGAGCGGCCCTCCGACGACCTTTTCGTCGCGACGAAGATGGGCCGGCGGCTGCCGCAGGAGCTGGGCAACTACTCGCTCGCGAACTTCCGCGCCTGGCACGATCGATCCCGCGCGAACCTCGGTGTCGACCGCTTGGACCTCGTTCAGCTGCACTGCCCGCCCGATGACGTCTTCGCCTCCGACGAGGTGTTCGACGCGCTGGACACGCTCGTCGCGGAAGAACGGATCGGCGCGTACGGCGTCAGCATCGAGACGGTCAGCCAGGGGATGTCCGCGTTGCAGCGTCCCGACCTGGCGACGCTGCAGGTCATCTACAACGCGTTCCGCCAGAAGCCGATGGACGAGTTGCTCCCGATGGCGCACGCGGCGGGCGTCGGCGTGATCGCCCGGGTGCCTCTGGCCAGCGGGCTGCTGACCGGAAAATACAATGCAGACACGACGTTTCCGGCCGATGACCACCGCAACTACAACCGGGGCGGCGAGGCGTTCGACGTGGGCGAGACGTTCGCCGGTGTGCCGTTCGAGGTGGGCCTCGCGGCCGTCGAGAAGCTGCGGCCACTCGTGCCGGGCGGCGCGACGATGGCGCAGTGGGCGCTGCGGTGGATCCTCGCGGCCGATCCGGTGAGCGTCATCATCCCGGGTGCGCGCAACGCGGAGCAGGCGCGTGCGAACGTTGCCGCCGCCGACCTCCCGCCGCTCAGCGCGGAGGACATCAAGACCGTCAAGGCCGTGTACGACTCCGACGTCCGTCCGCACGTCCAGGCCCGCTGGTAGCCGGGGTTCGCCGGGACTAGCGTCGAGTGTTGGGCCGGTCGGTCCGCCGACATTTCGAGGTGCATATGAAGGCATTGGCGATTTCCGGGCAGGGCGAGGCGCCGGTCGTGATGCAGGTGCCCGACGTTGAGGTTGGTCCCGGTCAGGTCGAGGTGGCGGTGGAAGCGGCGTCGCTCAACGGGTTCGATCTCGCCGTCGCCGCGGGATACGTGTGGGGGTTCATGCCGCACACGTTCCCCGTGACGCTCGGGCGCGACTTCGCGGGCACGGTCAGCGCGGTCGGCGACGGGGTAACAGCCGTGAGCCTCGGCGATCGTGTTGCGGGCGTCGTTACCTTGCCGGGGCTCGGTGCCGGACCCATTGCGGAGCGATTCGCGGCCCCTGCCGAGAGCCTCGTGTCCCTCCCGGTCACGGTAACCGCGTTGCAGGCCGCCGGCGTCGGTCTGGCCGGGGTCACCGCACTCGACGTCATCGACGCCCTCAGCCTGCAGTCCGGCGAGACGGTGCTCATCTCGGGGGCGACGGGCGGGGTGGGTGCCTTCGCCCTACAGCTCGCTGTGGCCCGCGGCGCCCGGGTGCTGGCGACCGCTCGGCCGGGGGAGGCGGCGGACTTCGTGCGCGGTCTCGGCGCTGCGGAGGTTGTCGACTACATCGGCGACGTGCTGGCGGCGGTTCGCGAGCTGGCGCCGGACGGTGTCGGGAAGGCCGTCCACATGGCAGGGGACCCGGCGGTGTTGGGAGCGTGCCTCACAAAGGGCGGCCAGCTGGCGTCGATCGTCGGCGCCACCGCCGAGACGGTCGGGCGCGGGGATGTGACGGTGACGCCGGTCGCCGGGTCCTACACACCGGGGAAGCTGGCGGCGCTGCTCGACATGGTCGCGGACGGACGCCTGGTCGTGCCGGTGGCCGCCACGGTGCCGCTGGACGACGCGGTGCAGGCTTTGGCGAAGTTCGCGGCGGGCAAGCTCGGGAAGGTGGTCATCACCGCCTCGTAGTGCCCCCATCGGTAGCCGCAAGGAGTCACGCCATGCCCCTCCACGACCTTCCTGTCCGGATCGCAACCGGTGGCTATATCGCCCATTCCGGCTGGGACAAATGGCACGGCACCCCGGAGCAGGCAAAGGGGGTGCACGGGATGGCTTCGGGCGCCTATCCGTTCCTCGGCAAGGTGCCGCCGATGCTCTTTCTGAAGGCGGTCGCCGTTGGCGAGATGGCCACGGGCGCTGCGCTTCTCTTGCCCTTCGTCTCCAACAGACGGGCCGGGGCGGCTCTGACCACCTTCGCGGGCGGACTCGTCACGATGTACCTCCGAACACCCAGCCTGCACAAGCCCGGCAGTGTGTGGCCGACTCCGAAAGGAATCGGCGTCAGCAAAGATGTCTGGATGCTCGGGATCGGCGTCGGCCTCCTGGCCGAGGGCTCCGGCAAGAAAGCCGCCTAGCCGTTCCTGCCGCTAGCGCGAGACGAAGTAGATCAGCGCGGTCACGCCGATGACGGCGACGAGGCCGAGGACCAATACGAGCACGTATCGGCGGGCGATGGCGCGGCCCCGGGGTGTGGCCAGCCCGGCAATCATGCGGCCCTCTTGGCGCAGTTGGCCCGCGGGGGTCAGGGACGACGAGTCGTAGAGCCGGCTGAGCGCCCGCCGTGCGTCGGCGTCGTTCTTGGCGGTCGTCATCGGGCGTCGTTCGTCGTACCGCATCTTTGCCATGCGGCATTGTGCTCGCATGCGGCCGCCCTGTCGTGGGCGGCATCGCCGCGGTAGCGCCCCGGATGCGCCAGGATGCTGACTCATGACGGTCTTCGGCGAGGTGGCTGACACGTACGACGTGGTGCGGCCCGGCTATCCGCCGTCCATCGCGGCGGCACTCGGGGAGCACCTCGGCGGTCCGCCGACCGTCGTGACCGAGATTGGTGCGGGCACGGGCGTGGCCACGGCCATGTTCCGGTTGCTTGGCGCGCCGATGGTCTGCATCGAGCCTGACCCGCGGATGGCGGCGGTGCTGCAGGCGAAGTTTCCCGAAGCAACTGTCGTGGCCAGCGATTTCGCATCGTGGTCGCCGCCTCCGGGTGGCGTCCCCGTCCTGGTCGGTGCCATGGTCTGGCACCTCCTCGACGCGGACCGTCGCAACGCCCTCGCCTACGGCGCTCTCGCATCCGAGGGAGTGCTGGCTCTCGTCGGTCGCCGGTACACGATGCGCGAGCCATCAGAAGCAGCGGCTCTCGAGGCTGTCTTTCACGCGCACGGACTGGAGATGGCCTGGCGGCCTGATGCGTGGATCGCTGACGACCTCGCCGCAAGCAGGTTGTTCGTCGACGTCGAGCAGTCTCGTCACGATTCGACGGTCCGGCTCCGCCGCGAGGGTTACGTCGCCCTGCTCTCGACGTTCTCGCCCTTCCGACGGTTGGGGCCGCCGGCGCAGCAGCGACTGCAGTTGGCGGTGGGCGCATGGGTGGATCAGCGGGGAGGCAGAGTGGATCTGCTGGTGCAGACGACGCTGAACCTCGCCCGTCGCGCGTAGTGCCGCTGCGTGGTGCCATAGCCTGAGCTCATGACGCCCCTGACTGCAGCGACCGGCATCGGTTCGCTGCCCGGCGTCGACTACCGCGCTGCCGTCCGGAGCGTTCTCGACGAGCTGCCGGATCTCGTGCACCTGCCCGAGCTCCCCGCGCGCGGTCCGCACGCCGGGATGGTCGTCCGCACGGCGGCGCTCCTGCCCGATCTGCACGTCGATCTGCAGCCGTCCGGCTGGCGTCTCATCCCGCGGGCCGGGATCGACGAGCGCCGGGCCGCGCAGACCCTTACCGACGACATCGACATCCTCGCCACGGAAGCCGCCGGTTACGAAGGGGTGCTCAAGACGCAACTCACCGGGCCGGTCACTCTCGGCGCCGCCCTCGAACTCAATCGGGCGGGTCGCGCCGTCAACGACCCCGCCGTCATGACGCACATCAGCGGCGCCACCGTGGAAGCTGTGACGACGCACCTGCGCGCCCTCAAGGCGTCGATTCCGCTGGCGCGCTTCGTTGTCCAGCTCGATGAACCGGCGCTCACCGCTGCGATCGGCGGCCTCATCCCGCGGGAGAGCGGCTACGGCAAATACAAGCCGCTCGACCAGCAGTTCGCCGAGTCGCTGATCCGTGACGTGGTGACCGCGATCCACGCCGAGGACGCAATGGCCGTCATCCACTGCTGCGCGTCGTCGGTGCCCATCGGCCTGCTCCGGCGTACCGGGATCGACGCCCTGTCCCTCGACGTCACCTTGCTCACCGAACGCGACGACGAGGAACTCGCGGAGGTCGTCGACCAGGGGCTCGGCCTGTGGTTCGGGGCGGTCGGCAGCCTGTCCCCACTGTCGGTGGAACCCGCAACACTGGTCCGGCACACGGCCTCGCGGTTGGGTGTGGGGCCGGCGACGTTGGCGCAGACCGTGGTGGTGACGCCGACGTGCGGGCTCGCGGGGGCGACACCCCCGTATGCGGTGGCGGCGATGCGGGCGGCCCGGCGGGCGGTGCGGCAGTTGGCGGAAACGAACGCGGAAACGGACTCGGACGCGGAGGGCAAGCGGTGAAGGACGCCACGACAAGCGCGCGGGAACGGCACGCGGAGCTCTCAATGGAGTTGGAGGAGGCGAGCTACCGCTACTACGTGCTCGACCACCCGACGCTGTCCGATGCCGCATACGACGCGAAGATGCGCGAGCTGGCGGCCCTGGAGGACGAGTTCCCCGGTCTGCGTACGCCGGACTCCCCGACGCAGAAAGTGGCGGGCACGTTCTCCACGGAGTTCACCGCCGTCGAACATCCAGAACGCCTGTATTCACTCGACAACGCGTTCAGCGACGAGGAACTCACGGCCTGGGCGGTGCGGGCGGCGCGCGACAGCGGCACCGAGCCGCGGTGGCTCTGCGAGCTGAAGATCGACGGCCTCGCGATCGACCTCGTCTACGAGAACGGCCAGCTCATGCGCGCGGCAACCCGCGGCGATGGCCGGATGGGCGAGGACGTGACGCTCAACATTCGCACCATTTCCGCCATCCCGGCGCGGCTGCGCGGGCCCTCGATTCCCGAGTTCCTCGAGGTACGCGGCGAGGTCTTCATCCCGACGGCCGAGTTCACGGAGCTCAACGC
>JAVEEB010000242.1 GCA_030840665.1 Frankiaceae bacterium
CGCCGCCTGCGCCACCTGGGCGCTGGCCGGTGCGAGCGCCGCCCGGGGCCCGACCTGCGCCGCCGAAGCTCACGACGACCTGGTCACCGTCGGCCAGCCCCTTGGTGATCTCGGTCAGCGCGCCGTAAGAGGCACCGACCGTGACGGGGGTGTCGACCTGCTTGCCATTCTTTTGCTGGTAGACGACCGTCGCGCCGTTTGTCGTGTGAAGTGCGACCGTCGGAACGGTGAGTACGTTCGGGAGCTGCTTGACGATGATGGAAACGTCCGCCGTGGATCCCGCATAGATGCCGGCGGGGTTACCCGTGACGGCGATGACGACCGGGAACGTGGCAGACCCTGCAGTCGACGCGCCGGCGATGATGCCGATCGACGACACCGTGCCGAAGATCTTCGTGGTGGAGCCGCTCGGCGTTATCTGCGCCTGCAGGCCCTTGGTCAGCGACGGCAGGTCGGAGGAACCGACGGTCGCGTTCACGATCCACGAGTCGGTACTGATGACCGTGATCACGCCCGTTGTGGCGGTGGTGGTCGTGGTCGTGGTGGTGCGACCGGTACCCGAGGAGGTACTGCCGACCGTGTCGCCCGCCGCCATGCTCACCGCAGCGACGACGCCGGTGAACGGCGCTGTCAGCGTGGCGGCCGCAAAGTTGTCGTTGGCCGTCGCGAGAGCCGATTTCGCCTGCGCGAGTTGAGCGTTTGCCGCGGCGATCTGCGTGGTCGTCGACGTGGCGACGGAGGTCACTTGCTCCTCGGCGGAGGTGACAGCTGCGTTCGCCGTGTCGACGGCGGTCTTCAGCGTGGTCGAATCGACCGTCGCGAGGACCTGCCCCTTCGTCACCGCTTGCCCGACCGTCGCGCTGACCTTGGTGACCTTGCCGCTGACGGTGAAGCTGAGGTCCGACCGCCGTGCGGGCTGAATCGTGCCCGTCGTCGTGACCGCTTGCGTCATCGTGCTGACCGTCGCCGCAACCAGCGAGGAACTTGCGGCGGCGGGCGCGGCGGAGCGGTTCATGGCCCAGGCCCCAGCACCGCCGCCCGCTACCAGAACAATGACGACCGCTGTCGTCACCCATCTCTTTCTTCCAAGTCGTAAGCGCACTGAACGTCCCTTCGATGCTTCTGCCGGGGCGACCCCGCTGTGATCACATTCGGCGACGAACCTGCCCTCCATGTGCATGCGACCTGAAAGAACCCTGGAAGCACGTACTCAACCGCCCGGTTGACAACGACTTCACGACTGACGTACGTTGACAACCGAAAGATTGAATACGTGGAGGTACGACGTGACCGCCGACGCACTGTCGCTCGTTTTTTCGGCGCTGGCCGACCCGACCAGGCGTGACATCGTCGCTCGGCTCGCCGACGGGGATGCGACCGTCAACGAGCTCGCGGCGCCGTACGACGTCTCACTGCAGGCCGTCTCCAAGCACCTCCGTGTTCTCGAAGATGCCGGCCTCGTGACCCGAACGCGGGATGCCCAACGGCGCCCCGCCCATCTGGAAGCGGAGGTGTTCGACCTGTTGACCAAATGGATCGAGCGGTACCGGCAACAAGCCGACGAGCGCTACCGCCGCCTCGATGACGTCCTGCGCTCCATGCCGGACGACCCCCCGACGCTCCCCTCATCGCGACCGCCAACACCCCGACACCCATAACCCCCGACACCTAGTAAGGAGCACCGCTATGACCAAGACCCGCGACACCGAGATCTTCGTCGACCCGATCGTGCCGCTCGTCCGCATCACGCGCGAATTCGATGCCAGCATTGAGAAAGTCTTCCGCGCACACACGGACCCGGACCTGTTCGCCCAGTGGATGGGGCCGCGCCGACACGCGATGAAGCTCGACCACTTCGACTGCCGGACCGGGGGCTCCTACCGGTACGTCATGAGCAGTGACGGCAACGAATACGGCTTCCACGGCTCGTTCCACGAGGTGCGTTCGCCCGCAGTTATCGTGCAGACGTTCAATTTCGAGGAGTTTCCGGACCAGGTGGCGCTCGAGCGGCTCGAGCTCACGGACCTCGGCGACGGACGCACGCGGCTCGTTGCCACTTCGCTCGTCGACAGCTTCGAGGCCCGCGACGGCTTCGTCGCGAGCGGCATGGAGTCCGGTGTCCGCGAGGGCTACGAACGGCTCGACGAGCTGCTCGCCGGCTGACACTTTCCCCAATGTGCATAGGTCCGGCCGCTCGTTCGGCCAGCCCGCCGATGTCGTCACGCGTCGGCCGCCCAATGCGCCCGCAACACCGCTTCTCGACGGCCCCGTTCCTCGATACGCTCGGCTCGCGGGGACCCCACGCAGTTGGACTGAGGTGACGGGCCATGGCGTACACGGTCATTCGGCACTACAAGGATTCGAGCGCCTTGATGGACGAGCTGGAGCGGCGGCCGGACGAGGTGGAGAGCCTGATCCGAGCTGTCGCTGGGTTCCAGCAGTACTACCTGGTTCGCACCGATGGCGGCGGCTTCAGCGTGAGCGTCTTCGACGACCGGGTCGGCGCGGAGGAGTCCGTGCGCGTGGCAGCGCAATTCATCCGGGACAACATCCCCGATGTCACCGTCGACCCGCCGGAGGTCATCGCGGGTGACGTCATGATCAGCTTCGCCGGAAAGGGATAGATCGTCGCGGCGCGTATGCGCGCCGTGCCTGCCGATCCGCTCGTTCTGGATTGACCAGCGGATCGGCAGGGAGCGTTCAGTGATCTCTCAGGTCAGCACGCGAGTCTGTGCCACGTACGACGAACAAGCGGCCAGTGACGCCCGTCGACGGAGACCACAATGAGCGAACTGCGGCACAGCGATGATCACGTCTCGTCAAGGTCCGAGCTCGACGACAGGGCGGAGCGACGGCGCACTCGACGACTCATGTCGGCCGCGGCGGCGATGGCGGCGGGCGGCATCGCGAGCGCCGCCATGGTGTTGCTCCCGACGACGACGGCCACGTCGGTCACCGTTCACGGAGTCGCGTCCGAACAGGTCTACGGCCAGGCCCACGACGGCACACCGTTTCCGTCATGACGGGCGCGTTGCTCTCCTCGTACACCGCGCATTTTCCCTGGTCGACGGGTGCCGCAAGCATCACCGTGGTCGGCGCGGACGCGGGCACCCTCGAGGACCTCTACGAGTACGCGCTCGAGCTGAGGGACCGCTGGGACACGGCCGACCCGGACAGCGACGTCGCCCGCGTGGCGGCCGCCCGCCCGGTCCCGACGAGTGAATCCCAACTGCTCGCCGCCGTCGCGCGGGATGCGCTGGGCGTGCCGCTCAACGCGCTCGCGGAGGCGTTGGCAGTCGACCTCATCGCCGGTGAGGCGGAAGCCACTGACGCGGTGGGCTGGTGGATCCGGGTGGGCGCGGCGGCGCGCGCTGCCGGCGCCTGCCCGGTGGCGGACGGCTGGCAATTCGACCTGCCTCGCGGTGAAGCCGCGCCGTCGTGGGTCTCGGTCCGGGCCGGTGGGATCGCCGTCGCCGCTGAGGACGACAGCCGACCAGGCGCTTGCGCGTGTGCCCCGCACGCATGGATCGCGATGCGCGAAGCTTTCCAGTTGCATGCCCG
>JAVEEB010000121.1 GCA_030840665.1 Frankiaceae bacterium
GGGGGTGTACGTCGCGGCGGGCCTGCTGTACGGGCGCGCTGAGCGCTCAAGCGTCGAGCGGCTCGGTGTCGAGGCGCACTAGGGCCTCCTCGTACGACGGCACGGCCAGCCCCTGCCCGGCGGCCCACGCCAGGAGCTCGCGAAGAGCCTCCTCGTGGGGCAACGGACCGCGCTCGATCCGTAGCTCCAGCAGGAAATTGCGCGCCTGGCCGACGATGCGACCGGGCGCCACATCGAGGACCCGCATGATGTCGCTGCCGTCGAGGTCGGGGCGGATCGAGTCGAGCTCCTCCTGCTCGGCGAGCTCCGCGATGCGCCGCTCGAGATCGTCGTACGCCCGCGAGAGCCGGTCGGCCTTGCCCTTGTTGCGCGTCGTGCAATCCGAGCGCACCAACAGGTGCAGCCGATCGAGCAGGTGCCCGGCGTCCCGCACGTAGCGGCGCACGCCGGCGTCGGTCCAGGGCGCGTCCGAATACCCGTGGAACCTCAGGTGCAGCTCGACAAGCGTTGCCACGTCGTCGATGAAGGTCTTCGGATATTTGAGTGCCACAAGGCGATTGCGGGTCATGTCACGCCCCACCACCTCGTGGTGGTGGAAGGACACACCGCCCTCCTCCTCGAAGCGCCGCGTCTTCGGCTTGCCGATGTCGTGCAGCAGCGCGGCCATCCGCAGCGTGAGGTCCGGCCCGGCCGGCTCGAGCGACATCGACCGCTCCAGGACAGCGAGCGTGTGGTCGTACACGTCCTTGTGCCGGTGCACCGGGTCGATCGACAGCCGCAGCGCGGGCAGTTCCGGCAGCACCACGGCGGCGATGCCGGTGTCGACGAGCAGGGCCAGACCGGTGCGCGGGTCGGGGGAGAGCAGCAGCTTGTTGAGCTCAGCCGCGATGCGTTCGGCGCTCACGATGCGCAGCCGCTCGGCCATTGCCTGCATGGCCCCCACGACCTCGGGCGCGACGACGAACCCGAGCTGCGCGGCGAAGCGGGCAGCTCGCAGCATCCGCAACGGGTCGTCCCCGAAGGAGTTCTCGGGCAGCCCGGGTGTGCGCAGCCGGCGGCCCGCCAGGTCGGCCAGCCCGCCGAACGGGTCCACGAACAGGCGCTGCGGGATGGCGACGGCCATCGCGTTCACGGTGAAGTCCCGGCGCAGCAGGTCGTCCGTCAGCGACGTCCCGAACTGCACGTCGGGCTTGCGGGAATCGACGTCGTACGACTCGGTCCGGTACGTCGTGATCTCGAGGCGGAACTCGCCGCGCTGCGCCCCGATCGTCCCGAAACGCTTGCCGGTCGTCCACGTCCCGTGCGCCCAGCCCTCGACCAGCGCCTCGATGGCATCCGGGTGGGCGTCGGTCGTGAAGTCGAGGTCGTCGCCGAGGCGACCCAGCAACGCGTCGCGCACCGAGCCGCCCACCAGATAGAGCTCATGGCCCGCCTTCGCGAACCGCACGCCCAACTCGTCGACGACGGGGGAGATCCGCAGCAACTCCTCGACGGCCCGGCGCTGGACACGCGTCAACTCGGCGCTGGGCTCATCGGTGGTCACGGCGCACCACTCTACGGACGCGGGTTCCGGCCCCGTTTTGTGATCGATCCGGGGGGAAGCAATCAACTCCCACGCTTGGCCTAACAAGATCGGCGATCACTACCGCCGATGAAGCACTAGCCGCCCAACGGGGGGAGGCATACGGTGTGGCTCAGCGACGAGCCCGCGGCCGGGCAGAGGAGCGCAGCGCCATGATGATCGGTGCAATGGATATTCACCGCGAGCTGCTGGCGCGGGAGATCCCCCACGAGATCGTCCGACTGCCCCGGGTCGTCCTCAACGCCATGGAGTTGCCGGATGCGCTCCGCGTCCCGGCCACCCACTGCGTGGCGACGCGGATCTACTTCGTCGACGACGTGCCGACCGCCGTCGCCATGCCGGCCCTGAGCACGCCCGAACCGCGCGCGCTCCTGGCTTCGCTCGACGCGACCAGTCTCCGGCCGGCGACCGTGGAGCAGACGAACGAGCTCACGGGGTACGCGGCCGGCCTCGTCAGCGCGGCCCTGCTTCCCAAGGACATCCCGCTGTTCGTCGATGCCCGCCTCGACCTGACCGGCGTCGTCTACCTGCCGACCGGCGAGACCGGCACCGCGATCGGCATCAGCGGCGCCACGTTCTTCCGCCTCACGGGCGCCCGGCTCGCGCACCTCGTCGACGACGACGTCATCGTGCTGCCGCGCGACCTCACCCACATCCGGCTCTAGGGTCCTCGAGCCGGGTCGAGCTCGGCCGGCGCCCAGGACAACCGCGCCCCCTTGCGCCGCGCGTTCGCCGGACAGCAGCTCAGCCTGGGACGCCGACGTGGCCGTTAGGATCAGCGGATGGATCGCGCGGCGGACGGACGTCGACGACGGTTGCGCAAGGTCGAGGAAGTCTCGGCCGGCGGCCTCGTCCTCGATCGCGTCGGTCCGGGTGCCCGCGCCGCACTCATCGGCCGCCTCAACAGGCGGGGTCATCTCCTCTGGTCGCTGCCGAAGGGCCACGTCGAGGCGGGCGAGACGCCACCGGAGACAGCCGTTCGCGAGGTTGCCGAGGAGACGGGCATTCGCGGCCGCGTCCTTGCGCCGCTCGGCACCATCGACTTCTGGTTCGTGATCGCCGGGCGGCGCGTCCACAAGACCGTTCACCATTACCTGCTGCTCGCAGAGGGCGGCGAGCTGTCCGACGAGGACATCGAAGTCACCGAGGTCGCGTGGGTGCCGCTCGAGCAGTTGTCCACCCGGCTCGCCTACGACGACGAGAAGCGCCTCATCGACAAGGTGGCCGGGCTGCTGGCTGAGACGGCGTGAGGCACCGGCTCGCGCGCGCGACGACGGCCGCTCTCCTGGTGCTCGCCATGGTGGGCGCCGGCGCCGGGCCGTCCGCGGCGGTGGCCGGCCACATGCTGCCGCACGTGGACCTCGTGCCCGGCCTGACGGTCGGGCTGACCCGCGTGGTTGTCTCGCCGTCGGCGCCGCGCCCGCACGAGCTGCTGCATGTCTCGGGGATTGCGCGCGCCTCGGTGCCCGTGCCGGTGGCCACGAAATACATCCAGCTGAGCGTGCCGCGCACGCCCCTCACCTCGCGGGACCAGCTGCATGCCGCGGCCCTCAACACCGATCAACTGTCCGGCACGGCGTACGCGATCCGCGAGCCCGTCGGCACCGTCACGCCCGGCGTCGACCTGCCGTGGGCCATCGACATCCCGATCGACAACCTGCGCCTGACCTTCGGCGTGTACCGGCTGTCCGTCGA
>JAVEEB010000136.1 GCA_030840665.1 Frankiaceae bacterium
AAGAACCAGGACACGCGCGAGCACGACATCATGGACAGCGACGACTACTTCCAGTACCACGGCGGGATGGTCGCCGCGGTCCGCGCGCTCACCGGCAGCAACCCTGCCGCCTACATCGGCGACAGCGCCACCCCCGACGCGGTCAAAACCCGCACCCTGGCTGAAGAAACGTCGCGCGTCTTCCGCTCCCGCGTGGTCAACCCGAAGTGGATGGCGGCGATGCGCCGCCACGGCTACAAGGGCGCGTTCGAGATGGCGGCGACCGTCGACTACCTGTTCGGCTACGACGCGACGGCGGGTGTCGTACAGGATTGGATGTACGAAAAGCTTTCCAGCGAGTACATCTTCGACGAGACCAACCGCGAATTCCTCACGAAGTCCAACCCGTGGGCGCTGCGGGGGATGACCGAGCGACTGCTCGAGGCTGCGGAGCGCGGCCTGTGGGCCGAGCCGTCCCCGGACACGCTGGAGCAGTTGCGCCAGACGTACCTCGACCTCGAAGGGGACCTGGAGGCCTAGGGCCTCTCGGGGAAGGCAGCGAGCTCGTTGTCCCAGTCGTCCGCCGCCTGCCGGAGCATCGCGGGGGACGCCCGGAGCTCAACGAAGAACTGCGCGGTCAGGGTCTCGTGCTCCGGCTCCCACGGTGGGGCGCTGTCGAGGCTGAAATGCAGGCGCAGCACGGCGCAATCCTCGTCGTAACGCGCGACGCCGTACGACAGGTTCGGCTCGGTGAACATCAGCGACGGCCACACCTTGCCGTCCTCGCCGGGGGTTGTCGGCGCTTCGTCGCGAGCCGCCACGCGCCGCAGCCACGGCGAAAGAGCCTGCGCCTCACCGGCGGTCAGGCAGGGCTCGGTGAAGGCCCACGCGCCCCGCCGATACGAGGCCTGGCCATCGATGACGAGCCAGTTGCCGTGCCCGGGAACGTCCGCGCCGAACTCGTAGCCGACGGGGCGCAGCACGACGGAGACGGTCCGTTCGAGGTTGACGAGTTCCACGCAACAAGGATGGCAGCCGCCCAATGGCCGGCCCGCCGGTGGACCGGTCAGCGCGCCGTCCAGCCGCCGTCGACGAGCAGCGTGTGCCCGGTGACGAGCGAGGCGGCCGGTGACGCGAGATAGAGGACCGCCCCGGCGACGTCCATGGGGTCGCCGATCCGGTGCAGGGCGGCGATCCGTTCGATGACGTCGGCCTCGCGGGCCGGGTCCGACAGGTGCTCCTCGGTCCCGGGCGTGCGGATGAAGGTTGGCGCGACGTTGTTGACCGTGATGCCGTGACTGCCCCACTCGACGGCGAGGCAGCGGGTCAGGTGGGCGATCGCCGCTTTCGTCATGCAGTACACGGATTCTCCCGGCAGCGCGACCTCGCCGGCCTGCGAGCCCATGTTGATGATCCGGCCGTACCCTTGCGCGATCATCAGCCGCCCCACGGCCTGGCTCGCGAAGAACGTGCCTTTCAGGTTGATCGCGAGTGTCCGGTCGAAGTCCGACTCCGGAACGTCCTCGGCGTTGTGACCCGGCGCGATCCCGGCGTTGTTGACGAGGATGTCGATCCGCCCGAAATGCTCGGCGGCCGTGGCAACAGCCCCCGCGATCTGCGCCGGGCTGGTCATGTCCATCTGCAGTGGCAGGGCCCGGCGGCCGAGGGCCTCGATCTCGCCCGCCAAGCCGGCATCCTGCGTGGCGTCGCGCAGGCCGATCGCCACGTCCGCACCGGCGTTGGCCAGCGTCAGCGCCACGGCGCGGCCGAGACCCCGCGCGGCTCCCGTGACGAGCGCCACCTGACCCGGCACGTCGAAGCGTGGGTACGGCGTCAAGGAGGGCCTCCGATGTCTCGATCGCCACCGTATCCGTACGCCTGGAAGGCCTCGATAAGAAAAGTCTCATCTCCGGCTTATGCAGCCGTTACGTGAGCTGCCGAACGTGTTGAGGCAAGGACATCGACAGCACGGCATACCCAGGAGTTGCGATGGCCGGAATACGTACCACTCTCGTTGTACTCGCCGCCTCCGGTGGCCTCGCAGCGGGCGTGGCCAGTGCGGGGGGCATCCCCTCGCGCCCGACGCAGGTGAACGCCGCCGACGAGTCCGTGACTGTTCAAGACCAGCAGGCCCCCGCGACCCCCGCCGAGACCCCGGCGGCCGCCGAGTCGCCCTCGCCGACGATTCGTCCCAGCACTCCAGTTGCCGTGCCTGAGGCGCCGACCACGCGAGGTCCCGCACCGCGGCAACCCGAAGCCGCACTGCCCACGGCGCGGCCCGTTCCGACGCGCGCCGCTCCTGAGCCGACCACGCCGAGGCCGAAGCCGACTCCGAGGCCGTCCGACACGTCCGGCGACAACGCGTCGGTCGAGCCGACGCCGGACGACAACACGTCATGGGCTCCGCGGCCCACCACCACCTCGCCCGCCCCGACCGTCACCCCGACCCCGACCCCGACCCCATCGCGGTCGCACCACGACGACGGCGACGATCAGTGGGGCGGGGGCGGCACCGATGACTGAGCGGCGACGCATGTCGCGCGCCACACACAGGCGCGTCGTCGCCAACATCGCCGTGAGCACCGCGGCGGTGATGAGCGCGGCCGCCGGCCTCTCGTGGGCGGCTGCGGTCCCGCCGAAGGCCTGGACCGCGAGCAGCAGCGGTGCCAAGGCTACGAGCGTGCCCGACAGCTCGGGCGACGCGGGCACGACCGCCGCGGTCACCCCAGCGGTCGGCCAACCGGCCGCGGTCGCTCCGACCCGTGGCCGAGGTCCTGGTGTGGTGTCCGCCGGAAAGGGCGGCGCTGTCGCCGGCACGACGCCGGGCGCCGTTGCCGGGACGAAGCCGGGAACCGTCGGGGCGCCCGCCGCCACGACCGCCAACGGGGGAGCCGGCAATCCGCCGCCCCCGCAACCCGGGCAGCCCGTCACGCCGAAGCCGGGCGCCTCCCAGCCGGGGACGCCGCGGCCGCCGGTCGCGCCACAACCCGGAGCCACGCAGCCGGTGGCCCAGCCGTCTGCGCCGCAGCAACCCGTCACCCAGCAGCCGGTGCCGCAGACACCGGTCACCCAGCAGCCCGTCACCCAGCCGGTGGTCTCCCCGACGCCGGCCGCCCCGCCGCCGCCCCCGCCCGTCGTACACACCACGCCCCCCGCGCCGCCGACCCACACGACGACGGGTGCCTCGGGTGGTTGATACCTCGGTACGGGCGGAAGGGTCGCTCGAATTGCATGCGTCGATCGATGCGATGGCGAGCGTCGTTTCCGTGCGCGCCGTGGCCGCCGGCGTCGATGTGACGACGCTGCGCGAGCGGATGGCCGACGCGATGTCGGTCTTCACGGTCGTCGACCGCACGTGCACGCGTTTCGACACGGCGAGTTCGCTGATGCAGGCCAACGCCTCGCCGGACGAGTGGCACGAGGTGGAGCCGGAGTGCTTCGTTGCGCTGGTCGAGGCTTACGACGCTTATCGCCGTACCAGTGGGCGGTTCGATCCGCGCATCCTCGGCGACCTCGTCAGGCTCGGCTACGACCGGTCCTTCCGTGACGGCACTCCGGCAACCGCCGCCGGCGAGGCATCGCCGCCCCGTCGCCCCTTGCCCCGTTGGCGCCCCCGGTTCCGCGTCCCGACCCGTCGCGTCCGACTCGGACCGCTGCCCGTCGACCTCGGCGGGATCGCCAAGGGCCTTGCCGTCCGCTGGGCGGCCACCCGACTCACGTCGCTGCCGGGCGGCTTCGTCGTCGAGGCCGGTGGCGACCTCTGGTGCTCCGGCCTTGCCGTTGACGGTGGCCTCTGGCGGGTCGGCGTTGAGGACCCTGCCGGCTCGGAGGGTCCCGTCGCCGTGCTCGCCGTGAGCAACAGGGCGGTCGCGACCTCATCTGTGCGCGTGCGCCGCTGGGAACAGGCCGGCGCCGAAGTGCACCACCTCGTCGATCCGCGCACCGGCCGCCCGGGCGGGGCCGGGCTGCAGGCGGTGACCGTTGTCGGCGCCGATCCGGCGGCGGCCGAGGTGTGGAGCAAGACCCTCTTCCTCGCAGGGGCCGCGGACATCGCTCGCCTCGCCCGCGAGCGGGATGTGGCTGCCCTCTGGATCGATGACGCCGGCACGACGAGGACCTCGCCCGAAATGGCGCAGCACGTCCTCTGGAGCGCCTCGTGAGCAGCCCCGATCGTCGAACGACAGCGGTCGCCGTGCGTCCGCTCACCGCGGCCGACCAGCCACCCCCGCCGCGGAGTTCGGTGACCCTCACGCTCGGAGTGCTCGTCGTCGTTGTGGCGGTCGGCTTCGCGCTGGGGCGGATCGCCGCGCCCGCGGTGCACAACAAGATGTGGCCCTGGGTGGTTGGCCGAGGCATCGGTATCGCGGCGTACATCGCGCTCAGCGCACTCACGGCCGCGGGATTGTGGACGCGGCACCCGCTCCGCCAGCGGGCCGGCGTGGGCAACCCCGCGACCTGGCTACACGTGCATGCAGCACTCGCAGCAGCCACCCTCGTGCTGACCGGGACGCACATCGTGGTGCTCGCGCTCGACAAATACGCGGGCGTCGGCTGGATCGGGGCCTTCGTGCCCGGCCGGTCGACGTACCGGCCGCTTGCTGTCGCGTTCGGCTCCATCGGTGTCTACATCGCCCTGGTCGTCGGCGGCACGGCCGCCCTGGCCGGCTATCTGTTTCGCCGGTCGTGGCGACCGCTGCACTACTTCGCGCTCGCTTCGTTCGCGAGCATTTGCGCGCACGGCGTGCTCGCGGGCAGCGACACGACTGCCCTTCGGCCCGTGTACATCGGTACGGGGCTGTTCGTCGGACTGCTCGCCGCGTCACGGTGGACCGTCCCCAGCGGTATCGGCGCGCCGACGCGGGTCGTCCGGTGACCGCCGTCCACGCGGCTCCCCTGCGGATCGCGTTGCCGTACGCATCCTTCGGCGACCCGTCTGCGGTGCTGCTCGCGGGCCCGCCGGCCGAGGCCGGGATGGAGTCCTTCGAGGCGCACACGCACCGGCTCGGCGTCCTCCCGCAGCTGCCGGCTGATGACCTCATCGCCCTCGCGGCGGGTGCCCATCTGGAGGGCCGGGGCGGCGGCGGCTTCCCCATGGCACGCAAGCTGGCGGCAACGGCAACCGCGGCCTCCCGCGCCGGCGCGCAGGCTCCCGTCGTCGTGATCAATGGCAGCGAGAGCGAGCCCGCGAGTCGCAAGGACCGCTCGTTGCTCGAGCTGCGGCCGCACGTCGTGCTGGACGGGGCTGCGGCGGCAGCTCACGCCCTCGGTGCGCCGGTGGCCTACGTGCAACTGCACGACGACCGCGCCCACTGGTCAGTCATGGCGGCCCTGGAACAGCGCCGCCGGTACGTGCTCGCCGACCCCGAGTGGCGCGTTGTGCGCGGCCAGCCCGGCTACGTCGCCGGCGAGGCGAGCGCCGTCGTGTCATCGATCGAGGGCACGGGCGGCCTGCCCCGATTCACCCTCCTGCCGCTCGCCGTCCAGGGCCTGCGCGGGGCCCCGACCCTCGTTCAGAACGCCGAGACGATGGCCCACCTCGGCCTGCTGGCTCGGCGTGGGTACGACGCCCAGTTGCCGGCGTCGTTCCTCGTCACGATCGCGGGCGCGGTGGCGCGGCCCGGGACGGTCCTCGAAGTCACGGCTGAGGTGACCGTCGGAGAGCTGCTCAGCGAGGTCGGGATGCTCACCGCGCCTCCCGCCGCGGTCCTCCTCGGTGGCTACGCCGGCACGTGGATGTCGGGGCGTGACGTCTGGTCGACGACCCTGCACCCCGGGCCGGCGGCCGACGGCGGCGGGCCGGTCGGCTGCGGCCTTCTCGCGGTGCTCCCGTCGGATGCGTGCGGTCTGGCGGCGGCTGCCGCCCTCGCTCAATGGCTGGCGGGTGAGTCGGCGGGTCAGTGCGGACCGTGCCGGCTCGGCCTGCCCGATCTCGGCGATTCCCTCACCCAGTTGGCAGGCCGGCACGCCAGGCGCCGTGACGTGGCAGCTGTCCAGCGCCTCATGGAGGTCGTGGAGGGGCGCGGCGCTTGCCGCCACCCGGATGGCGTCGTCCGCATGGTGCGCAGCGCGCTCGACGTGTTCGCCGATGACGTCGCGACGCACCTGCGTGGCCGCGGGTGCGGCGGCGCGAGCGTGGCGCCGTGGCCGTTGCCGAGCCGGCGGCCCGCATGAGACGTCAGGCGGTCGTCCACGTCGATCTCACCCGGTGCGCCGGCCACGGGATCTGCACGCTCCTGCTGCCGCAACTGGTCGATCTCGACCAATGGGGTTATGCAGTCACGGACGACTCTGTGCGAGATGCTGTCGGCGTACGACGGGCTCGCCGAGCTGTGCGGGCCTGTCCGACACGGGCGCTGCAGATGCAGCCGCTCCCTGACAGATCGAGGGCGTGACCCCGACGATGCACCGGATCCGCATCCGCCCCGCGCGCTGGGGAGTCGCCCTGACCGTCCTCGGGGCCACGGCGATGTCCGTGGCACTGCTCGCGCCCGTGCTCGTTCAGTCCCCGACGCGGATTCCCGGCGTCCTTCTCCTCAATGCGCCGGCGGCCGCCCTGCCGGGCGCCTCCACCGTCGGATCCCCAGGCGGGGGGCTCACGACGCCGGACATCTTCGCCGGTGTCGGCGCACTGCCATCCTCTGCGCCGAAGAGTCCGTCACCGGCCGTCAGCGGCGCGAGCACTACCGCCAACCCCGCGCGCACGGCGCACGCGTCGCCGGGGACGGCCGTCACTTCCAGCCCGCGCGCGGCGACAGCGCCGACCTCCGGACGACCGGCCACGGGTGCTGCCACGCAGCCAGCCACGCGCACGCCGGCGTCGGTCCCCACTGCCACGCCGACCTCGGCGATCGCCCCGGCCCCCTCGGCATCGACCCAACCGGCGCCGGTCACCGTCGTGACGCCCGACCGCCCGGTGGTTTCGGGCGACGACGACGAGTCCGACGACTCCTGGGAGAACGACCGGTCAGCCCAGCATTCAGGCCACCCCTATCCCACGAGCTCGCACACCTGGGGAGCTGACGACTGACGCGACACCGGTTGCGAGCTCGTCCCGCCAGCCGGCTCT
>JAVEEB010000229.1 GCA_030840665.1 Frankiaceae bacterium
CCTGTTCCGCAGCCGTAACGAGTTGCTCGGGACGAAGATTTGGGAGCAATACCCCGACGCCATTGGTTCGCAGTTCGATGAGAAGTATTCGTCGGCGCTGGCGACGGGCCAAGCCGTCGCGTTCGAGGAGTTCTTCGTACCACTCGACACGTGGTTCGAGGTGAGAGCCATGCCGGATGCCGGTGGGTTGTCCGTCTTCTTCCACGACGTCAGCACCCGCAAGCGCGCTGAGGACGCGCGCGCCCTCGCGAGCGAACGGCTGGCGCTCCTCGGTGAGGCCACCCGGGGGCTGGTCGGCACGCTGGACATCACGACGGTCCTTCGTCAGGTCACGGCCGTCGTCGTGCCGCGATTCGCCGACTGGGCGATCGTTTCGCTCCTCGATCAGGCGGGCGTCGTCGAAGCGTCGCACGCCGTGCATGCCGATGCCGACAAGGCCGCCGAGATGGCTCGCCTGCTGGAGCTCCACGGCGACGCGTTGCTCGGCTCACCGGCGTTGCATCCTGTTGTCCAGTCGGGCGAGTCGTTGATCTGGCCGGCGGTCAGCGTGAAGCAGTTGGAAGGCGCCGTCGGTGACGAGGAACTCGCCGTTCTCCTGTGGGACCTAGGGGTTGCCTCGGTGCTCGTCGTACCGTTGCAGTCCGGTGCGGCGACCCTCGGTGTGCTGTGCCTCTTCAAAGGTCCTGGGGCTTCACCGTTCACGGCCGAAGACCGGGTGACGGCGGCGGACATCGGGCGGCGCGCGGGTCTGGCGCTGGACAACGCTCGTCTCTACGAACGCCAGCGCACGGCGTCGGAGGTATTGCAGCGCAGCCTGCTGACGCCGTTGCCCGAGCCGGATCACCTGCAGATCGCGGCGCGGTACCTGCCAGCCGCGCAGGAGGCACAGGTCGGCGGCGATTGGTACGACGCGTTCCTGCAACCGGACGGAGCAACGGTGATCGCGATCGGCGACGTCGTCGGTCACGACATGAACGCCGCCGCCGCGATGGGTCAGTTGCGCAACCTGCTGCGCGGCATCGCCTACGACAGTCAGGACGGCCCGGCAAACGTGCTGTCGCGCGTCGACTTCGCCATCCGCGGTCTGCAGATCGACACGCTGGCGACCGCTGTCGTCGCTCGCGTCGAACAGACCGTCGAGCAGCGGTCGCGGATGGAGCGCACTCTCAGGTGGGCCAACGCGGGTCATCCGCCGCCGTTCCTCGTGCGCGCCAACGGGATCGTCAACGTGCTCGACACCGACGACGGCATGCTCCTGGGTCTCGATCCGGAGAGTGGGCGCCACGACCACGTGGTGACGATGGTGCCGGGCGACACGTTGATCCTGTTCACCGACGGGCTGGTGGAGCGGCGCGACAGCCCGATCGAGGAGGGCCTCGCGCGGCTCGCCGAATGCCTCGCCGCGGTCCACGATCTGCCGCTGGAGGACCTTCTCAGCGAGCTGGTCGCCAGCCTCCTGCCGGTGAACGCCGACGACGACGTCGCCGTCCTGGCACTGCGCGCGTTCCGCGAGGATCGGGTCCGCCCACCCGAGGCGGGACCGGAAAACGTGCCTGTGGACGTGCCTGAGCACCTCTGAAGCGGCGCCCGGGCGGCTCGCGCGGCAACGCCGAAAGAGCGGGCCAGGTAATCTGCGTCCCCGGCAGTAACGGGTTCTGACGAAGGCGGGATGCCAGATCGACGGCGAAGAGCTCGGCGTGCGTGTTTCGTTGCGCATGGAAGTCGTCGACGGCGACGGCCGGAACGGGTCCCTGCGCGCCGTCGTGCAGGTCCACAGCCTGGCCGAGCCCGCCCTTGCGGCCGACGCGGCGGAGCTGTGGCGCGGAGCTGTCCCGGCGGGTTTCGACGGTACGGACGCCAGGGCCGAGGTCACGTCGACCGTCCGCCGTGCGGCCCGGGTCTGGGCACCGCTCCGGTACGTGCGCGACGCCGACATCCCTGATGGCGTCGTGTTGACGGATGCCGATGTCGAGGAACTGCGGGAAGAGGGCGCCGGCCGCCTGGCTGCGCTCGGGGTCGCCATCGAATGGCCGGAGGATCTGTCGCGCGGTCTGGTCGCTCGTACGATCATCGGTGCTCGCCCCGCCCCGTTGCACGAGACCTTCTTCAGTGTCGAGCGGGTGCTGAGCTTCGATTGGCAGCTTGCCCTCGGCGACGAAGTCCTCACCGACGCGGAGATGGACCAGCTCGCCGAGTCGCAACGTCCCGTCGTCAGGCTGCGCGACCGCTGGGTGCTGATGGACCCGATGGTGATGGCGAAGGCCCGCGCCCGGGAGTTGGAGTCGCTCACCGCGATCGACGCACTCGGCATCGCCCTGACCGGCACGGCGACGGTCGAGGGCGAGAGCGCCGAGGTGGCGTCGAGCGGATGGCTCGAGTCGATCCGCGCGCGCATCGCCGACCCGGACGGCGGCGAGGAGAAGCTCGAGCAACCGGTCGAGCTCGCCGGCACGTTGCGCGACTACCAGTTGCGGGGCTTGCGCTGGCTGCACCGGATGACATCACTCGGGCTCGGTGCGTGCCTGGCCGACGACATGGGCCTCGGCAAGACGATCACCGTGCTCGCCCTGCATCTGCACCGCCAGCACGATCCCGCGACGGCGGGCCCGACCCTCGTCGTGTGCCCGGCGTCGCTGCTGGGCAACTGGGAGCGCGAGATCGAACGCTTCGCCCCCGGGTGCTCCGTCCGCCGCTTTCATGGACCTGAGCGCTCGCTGGCCGGTCTGAAGGAGGACTTCGTCCTCACGACGTACGCGACGATGCGCTTGGATGCCGGCGAGCTCCAGGACGTGCGCTGGGCACTCACCATCGCTGATGAGGCTCAGCACGTAAAAAACCCGAGATCCGGTACGGCGAAGTCACTGCGGACGATCCCGTCTGCCGCCCGCGTGGCGTTGACGGGCACACCCGTCGAGAACAACCTCTCGGACCTGTGGGCGATCCTCGACTGGACGACGCCCGGTCTGCTGGGCTCGCTGACGGCGTTCCGCAACCGCTGGGCGAAGCCCATCGAGAGTGGCGAGGACCCGGAGGCGGCCGGACGCTTGTCGAGGCTCGTACGACCTTTCCTGCTGCGCCGCCGCAAGGCCGACCCCGGCATCGCTCCCGAGTTGCCGCCGAAGACCGAGA
>JAVEEB010000268.1 GCA_030840665.1 Frankiaceae bacterium
TGTCGTCATCGGTGACGGTGACGGTCCCCGCGACAGGAGTGGGCGTACGACGGGGGCTCGGCCTCGGCGGCGGTGAGCTCTGCCGGGCCGGACCCGAAGACGCCGTGCCGGCGGTGGCGACACCGCCCACGGGCGATGGCCTGCCTGCGACCGCTGGGCTGGGCAGCGGCGTCGTGAACCCGGGAAGGATCAGCGGCTCGTGTGAGTGGGGTGGCGGGGTCGAGGCGACCGGCGGCTCGCCCGAAGCCGGCGGTTGCGCCAGCTGCTGCGACCCACTCGACCCACTCGACCCGCCGCACGCCGCGGACAGGACCAGGACGAGTGCGCCGACGGCCCTCTTCACGTTGATCGGACGCGCTGCCGCTCAGGGCGAGATCAGCTCGACATAGGGGTCGGTGTTGCCGTACGACGCCGGGCAGTCGGTGGGAGGTGCCGGCTTCGTGGCGGACTCGGTCCCCGTCGCCGTACGGCCGGTCAGGACCTCGTCCTCACCGTCCGAGGCGGCGAGCCCGTTGTTGACCTGGAAGCGCTGGAAGGCATCGACAGCAGGGCAGCCGACGCCGTTGCGGCTGTCGGTATGGATGAACCAAGCGCGAGCGTTGGTCGACACCATCGTGTTGTAGTCACCCCAGAACTGCAGCTGCAGGTTGTTCTGTGCGCTTGCCGCCGGGTCGCTGCTCCGCGTGGAGATCTTCGCAGGGGCGGCTGTGAAGCTGCCGCCTGACCAGCTGCGGTACCAGCTGTCGATGCTTGCGTTGCCCGTGCCGAATGTCTCCGGGTGGCTCGTCGTCAGCGCCTGCCAGGCCAGATCGACGCGGCCGTTGGCGGCGACGGACAGGCCCTGGAAGAACGCGTAGCCGCTCGTGCTCGCGGTTACCGGGGCGGACCAGGATGCGGCGCCGTTCGATGAGCTGGCCAGCACGATGGCGCCGCCGGCTGCTGTCTTGTTCGACCAGGACGCGTAGACCGTGTTGTTGGGCCCGGTCGCGATGCTGGCGAAGCTGTCGGTGCGGAAGCTGGCGCCCGGGATCGGGTCGTCGATGTCGGCGACCGGGCCGATCGTCTGCGGCCGGCTGTAGGTTGCGCCCGCGTCACGGCTGATCGCAACGACCTGGCTGAACCCCTGCTCGAACGCGACGTAGACGTTGGTTCCGCTGACGGCGATGGCCGATCCCTGCCGGCCGTTGCCGGTGCGGTTGTTGCCGGCCGGACTGAGCTGGTTCTCGGGTCCGAAGCTCCGGCCGTAGTCGCTCGAGCGGGTCACGACGATCGGCTCACTGCCGTTGCCGTTGCTGCGGAAAGCCGTGAAGGCGACGTAGACCATGCCGTTCGGGCCGACCGCGATCGAGTTCTTGTCGTTGAAGGTGACGGGGTTGGCCTTGGTCGTCGCGGCCACCGGCGCGCTCCAGGTCACTCCGTTGTCGTCGCTGAAGGAGACGACGACGTTCTCAGCTCCCCCGAAGCCGCCGTTGTACGGGCTGAGACCGCTCTTGAAGGATGCCAAGCCTGCGTAGTAGACCCGCTGGCCGCCGGTCGGGCCGGTCCCATAGACGATGGCCGGGTCGCCGTCGCTGACGTACGGCGAGCTGCGCCATGAGGCCTGGTCGTCGAGAAGCCCGCGGTTGACCCACGTCGTGCCGCCGTCGGCGGACGTGTAGACGCCGTCGGTGCCCACGCCTGGGAAGAAGCTGCAGTCACTGGCCGCCGCGGCGCTTCCGCGGACCGGGCCGGGTCCGCAGGGGGGCTGCTCCTGCTCGTCGTTGGTCCCCGCCACGAGGTGGACGCCGTCGCTGCTGACCGCGATCGACGGCTCGTTCTGCTTGTTGGTGGGGAAGCGCACCCCGGCGTCCGACGTGGTGCCCGCGACGTCAACGGTGTTCGCGCGGACGTTGGTGGCTCCGCCCGATGTCGGCGTGGCAGGAGGCCCACCCTTTCGGCTGCTGGCTGACGCCATCGGTGCGGCCACCAATGCGGCGGCCGTGGCGACGGCGAGGGCGGCGGACAGCAGACTGGTGTGACGGGCGACGGGCCTCATCGGGTGCCTCTTCTCAGCAGGGCTCGAACGTAGCCCCCGCTGGGCGGCTTTGATGGCGGATGGAGGTAAGCCCGTGAACAGCACTTCGATGGCGGGTCGGCTGCGGCGGCACTACGAGGAGCTCGGCGGCAAGCCGACGACCGCGGCCGACATCTATGCCGACGACGCGGTCCTGGAGTACGCGAACACGGGCGAGCGGCTCCGCGGCCGGGTCAACATCGATGCGGCGCACCGCGCCTATCCCGGTCGGCCGGCGTCGTTCGAGGTGCATCGGGTCCTCTGCACCGATGATGTGGCAGTCGTCGAGATGACGCTGCGGTTCGCCGGCACCGATCCGCATCCGGTCGTCGCGGTCCTGGACCTGCGTGACGGGCAGGTCATCCGAGAGCGCAGGTACATCGCCGAGCCCGGTGAGCCGGCTGCCTATCGAGCGCAGTGGGTGGAGCCGGCCGGGTCGTAAAGGGCTGATGCGACGCGGACGCCGTACGGTGCCCGTCATGGCATCCCCGTTCATCGAGCTCCAGGTGCAGACCCCCTCGGGCGAGCGGACCGTCAAGGTGACCAACCCGGAGAAGACCTACTTCTCCGGCCTGCCGGAGGGCCGCGGCCGCAAGCTCGACCTCGTCGAGTACTACCTGTCGGTCGCCGACGGCATCGTCCGGGCTTTGCGCGAGCGGCCGACGGTCCTGAAGCGGCACCCGGACGGCGCCGAGGGCGAGGCGATCTACCAGAAGCGGGTCCCTGACAGCCGCCCGCCGTGGATCGAGACGGCGACCGTGCACTTCCCGAGCGGCCGCTCTGCGACGGAGCTGTGCCCGGTCGATGTCGCGCATATCGCGTGGGCCGCCAACCTCGGCACCCTCGACTTCCACCCCTGGCCGTCCCGCCGCGCCGACACTGAGACGCCGGACGAGCTGCGCATAGACCTCGACCCGATGCCGGGCACTGGTTGGGCTGAGGTGCAGGAGACGGCGCTCGAAGTGAAGGCGCTGTTCGACGAGCTCGGCTACACGGCGTACCCCAAGACCAGTGGCAGCAAGGGCATCCACGTCTACCTGCGCATCGCGCCCGTCCATCCGTTCCTCGATGTGCGCCACGCCGCCGTAGCGGTGGCCCGCGAGATCGAGCGGCGCCGCCCGGACCTCGCGACGGCGAAGTGGTGGAAGGAGGAGCGGGGGGAGCGGGTCTTCCTCGACTTCAACCGGATGGCCCGGGACCAGACGATCGCCTCGGCGTACAGCGTCCGCGCGCGTCCGCAGGCGACAGTCAGCGCGCCGATCACCTGGGAGGAGGTTTCCCGCGTCGAGGTCGCCGACTTCGACATCTGGACGATGCGAGACCGTTTCGCCGAGCTGGGCGACGTGCACGCCGCCATCGACGACGTCGAGCACGACCTGGGCCCGCTTCTGGAGCTCTACCAGCGCCAGGCCGAGGGCGAGGCGCCGTTCCCGCCCTCGTTCGCCCTCCAGCCGGGAGAGCCGAAGCGGGTCCAGCCCAGCCGCGACACCCGCAACAAGAAGCAGGACTAGGTCGTCGTACGGCGAACTGCGCTCTCATGCGCCGTACGCCGCTTCTGCTCGTCCCCGCCCTCGGCCTCGTGCCGGCCCTGCTCGTCGGGCCGGCCACCTCGGTGGCACCCATTGCGGCACACGTCCCGGCCATCACCGCTGCGGGGCTGAACGCCCTCACGAGCGGCGCGGAGGAGCCGGGCGACGCGATGCTCGCGCAGCGCGGCGGCGCCATCCCGACCGGAGCCTGGCTGAAGGCGGCTGCGCAGGCCCAGCAGGTCGGCCTGGCCACGAAGAAGGCCGACCCCGGACTCGCGTCGTCGAGGTGGTCGCTGAAAGGCCCCACCAACATCGGCGGGCGCGTCCTTGACGTCGTCGTCGACCCGCTGCGGCGCGACAGCATCTACCTCGCGACGGCCAGCGGCGGCGTCTGGCACAGCACCGACGGCGGGAAGAGGTTCGCGTCAGTCTGGCCGGAGGCGATGACGCAAGCCGTCGGCGCGCTCGCCATCAGCAAGACGGGGGTGCTCTGGGCCGGCACCGGCGAAGCGGGCCCAGGCGGTGGGTCGATCACGTACGGCGGTAGCGGGGTCTACCGGTCGAGTGACGGCGGCCGGCACTGGACAGCGATGGGCCTGCGCGGCAGTGAGCGGATCGGACGGGTGGTCATCGACCCCCGTAACGAGCAGACGATCTGGGTTGCCGCGAACGGGCCGCTCTACAGCGGCGGAGGCGTGCGCGGTCTGTTCAAGACGACAGACGGCGGCAAGCACTGGCAGCTCGCCCTCAAGCCGGAAACGGCGACCGCCGGAGCCGTCGACATCGCCCTCGACCCGCGCAAGCCCGACACGGT
>JAVEEB010000284.1 GCA_030840665.1 Frankiaceae bacterium
TGCCCGGCCCGCTCCTCGACATCGCGCGCCACTCGACGCCGTTCCTCCAGTAGCACCCGGTGGACGCAACCGATCCGCAGGCGCGCCTCGACGCGCTGGGTGTGAACTTCCTCGACGCGGAGCTGGAATCGTCGCTGCACGCTGACCTGACGGCGGTCGAGGCGCAGATGCGCGAAGCCGTGCGCAGCAGTTACCCGTTCCTGGCGGAAACGTCGCGGCACCTCGTGCAAGCCGGCGGCAAGCGCTTCCGGCCGCTGCTGGTGCTCCTGGCCGCGCAGTTCGGCGACCCGGCACGGCCGGGCGTCGTGAAGGCCGCCGTCGCCATCGAGCTCACGCACCTGTCGACGCTCTACCACGACGACGTGATGGACGAGGCGCGGATCCGCCGGGGGACCGATTCCGCCAACGCCCGTTGGACGAACACGATCGCGATCCTTACCGGCGACTTCCTGTTCGCGCGCGCCTCGGAGATCACGGCCGACCTCGGCACCGACGCGACCCGCATCCTCGCGCGCACCATCGCGCTGCTCTGCGAGGGGCAGATCCGCGAAACGGTTGGCCCCGGCGAAGACGACGAGCCGGTCGAGCACTACCTGCAAGTGGTGGCGGAGAAGACCGGCTCGCTGATCGCCACCTCCGCCCGGCTCGGGGCGATGCTCGCGGGTGCCGATGCCGGGACGGTCGAGATGCTCGCGTCGTACGGCGAGAAGATCGGCGTGGCTTTCCAGATCTCCGACGACCTGCTGGACGTCGTCGGGTCGGCGGAAGAGTTCGGCAAGACACCCGGGACGGACCTCCGCGAAGGCATCGCCACGTTGCCCACGCTGCTCGCGGCCCGGTCGTCGGACCTCAGCTTGCGCCCCTTGCAGGGTTTGCTGGCCGCGCCGCTGGCTGAGGCCGACGTCGCGGACGCACTGACCGCGCTGCGTGGCAGCAGCGTCGTGGAAGAGGCACGCGCCGAGGTGCAGTTGTGGGCGGACGACGCGCGCGCGGCCATCGCCGGCCTGCCGTCCGGCCCGGCGAAAGATGCCCTGGAGACGCTCGCGGGCGTCGTCGTCACCCGGGTGAGCTGACTCGGCGAGTTCGGCGGTTCCATCCCGTATGTCGGGATACGACGATCCGTTCATGTTGCCGACGTGCGGTGTTCGCTCAGACGCCGCCGGCCAGCCATTCCAGAACGTTGTACTGCTCTCGAAGCACCCGGGGACCTCCGCATTGAGCGGGGGCGGGCGCGCCGCATCGACAGCAGAGGACCGCGACCGCAGTGAGTGCGATGGTGGGCAACGACGCGAGCGCGACCTTGCCGCCCCGGGCACCTCGCACGATCCCGACAGCGCCTCGGCTCGCATCGGACCGTGCGTTCGGGTTCGTCAGCAAGTCCAGCGGCGTGCTGGTACTGGCACTCATGTCGGCTGTCGGCCTCTTCCTCGCATTGCGGGCTGTCCCGGCGCTCGCTGACGCGAAGGGCAGTTTCCTCACGACCGCGGACTGGCAACCCGACGCGCACCATTTCGGAATCGCCGCGGTCATGGTGGGGACGATCCTCATCGGGCTTGTTGCCGTCCTGCTCGCGGTGCCCCTCGCTCTCGGTACGGCGCTCTACATCTCCGAGTACGCGCCGCCCCACGTCAAGCGGTCGCTCGTCAGCGTGGTCGACCTGATGGCCGCGGTCCCGAGTGTCATCTACGGCCTGTGGGGGTTGTATTTCCTCACCCCTCACATCACCGGGGTGTCCCGCTGGATGGCGACCTATCTGGGCTGGGTGCGCGTCCCGTGGCTGCCGCACATGCTCCGCCCCTTCGAGGTGTCCGGCGCGGACCTTGGCGATCCCTTAGCCTCGCGGACCTTGTTCACGAGCTCCACGCTGATCGCGGGTCTCGTGGTCGGGTTGATGGTCACACCTATCGTGTCGTCCATCATGCGCGAGGTCTTCTCCCGCGCTCCCGCCGGAGAACGTGAAGGTGCGTACGCCCTCGGCGCCACGAAGTGGGGCATGATCCGCTCGGTCATACTGCCGTTCGGTGTCGGCGGCATCATCGGCGGCACGATGCTCGGCCTCGGTCGAGCACTGGGCGAAACGATCGCCGTTTATCTCGTGATATCGCCCGTGTTCGTCATCCAGGGACATGTCCTGCAGAACGGGACGAGTTCAATTTCCTCGCTCATCGCGTTGCGCTACGGCGAGGCGTCGTCGCTGGGCATCTCCGCCCTGATGGCCGCCGGCCTCGCGTTGTTTCTCCTGACCCTGCTGGTCAACTTCGCCGCTGCCACGATCGTCGCGCGCAGCCGATCCGGCGCGACCGGTGATGCGTGATGACGACCGCTTCTGCGACGCCGGCGGGTGCACACGCCACCACCGTCGTCTCGTCGTCGCCGATGGGCGCGCGGCTCCCGCGCAGCCACGCCAGCGTCCGCCGCTCCGACGTACTCGCGATTGCCGGTTCGCTCGCGGCCGCGTTCTCGGCAACCGGGCTCGTCTTTCGGTTCCTGGCACCGTTCAGCGGCCCCATCGGCTACGTGATCGTGTCGTACGCCGTATTCCTCGTGCTCTACCTGCTGGTCGTGTCGCTCGATGAGCCCCGGCCGACCGTGGTGGACAGATGCGTCGGCGCGCTTGCGCACAGTCTTGCCTTGTTGGTGTTCTGCGCGCTATTGCTCGTGCTCGCCTTCACGGCGCTCCGCGGGGCGCGGGCCCTGTCCCACAGCAACTTTTTCACACAGGACATGCGGCACGCGGGACCTCTTGATCCCCTTACCGTCGGTGGAATCGTGCACGCCGCGCTCGGCACGCTGATCATGACCGGCATCGCGCTCGCCATCACCATTCCGCTCGGTGTCTGCTGCGCCGTCTTCCTGACGGAGTTCCCAGGGCGCTTCAGCCGGTTCGTCCGCACGATCGTCGAAGCGATGACGGCGCTCCCGTCCATCGTCGCGGGGCTGTTCATCTACGCGACATGGATCCTGACGTTCCACCGGGAGCGCTCCGGTTTCGCGGCTGCACTCGCTCTCAGCGTCATGATGCTGCCGATCATCATTCGCTCGTCCGATGTCGTCATCCGGCTCGTTCCCTCGACGCTCAAGGAAGCGTCGTATGCACTGGGCACGGGCCAATGGCGGACCGTGTGGCATGTCGTCCTGCCGACGGTGCGGTCGGGTCTTGTCACGGCCGTCATTCTCGGCACCGCGCGCGGCATCGGGGAGACCTCGCCCGTGCTGCTGACGGCCGGGTTCACGGCCGGCACCAACGTCAACCCGCTCCATCAGCCGATGATCTCGCTGCCGCTCGCGACCTTCCAGTTCGTGAAGTCCTCCGAACCCAACGTCATCGCGCGCGGGTTCGGGTCGGCGGTCGTCCTGTTCGCAATGGTGCTCGTGCTGTTCGTCGTCGCGCGCGTCATCGGCGGTCGCGAAGCGGGTCAGCTCAGTGGTCGCCAGCAGCGGGCGGCAGCCCGCCGCTCGCGGCGCGACCGCCAGCGCATCGACCCTGAATTCCCCAGCCGGCAACGTGTCCCAAGGGCCGGCTGACATGCGTCCGCTCACGTTGCCCGCCATTCCTCTGGCCGGAGGTCGCGCGCCGATGCGCGCCCGTATCCGCGCGGCGCTGTGCCGCGGGCTCGCCGCAACTCTCGGCGTCACCTTCGCGGCCCTCGGACCGATGACGGCAGCGAACGCGCAGGCCTACGTCCCGATCAGCGGCTCCGGGTCGACATGGAGCTTCAATGCGCTCGACCAATGGCGCAAGGACGTGGACCAGTACGGCATGCGCATCAACTTCTCGGCGGACGGGTCCAGCGCCGGGCGCAACGCTTTCGCGCAGGGCACCGTCGACTTTGCCGTCTCGGAAATCGAGTACGGCTTGAAGGATGGCGGCGTCGTCGAGTACCCACCAAAGCGCAAAAACGCCTACATGCCGATCGTCGCGGGCGGCACTTCCTTCATGTACAACCTGAAAATCGGTGGCAAGCGCGTTCGCGACCTCCGGTTGTCGGCGGAAACCGTCGCGAAGATCTTCACCGGTGTCGTCACCAACTGGAGCGACCCCGCCATCAAGGCCGACAACCCGGGCCTCGCCCTGCCCGCGCGGCGCATCGTGCCGGTGGTGCGCTCGGACGGCTCGGGGACGACCGCGCAACTGACGCGCTACCTCGCCGCGGAAGAGGGACCGCTCTGGAACGCCTACTGCGCCCGCGCGCACATACCGACGCCGTGCGGCCTCACCTCCAACTTTCCGCTGATCCCCGGCACCGGCTTCACGTCGGCC
>JAVEEB010000322.1 GCA_030840665.1 Frankiaceae bacterium
CGACGTCCTGCTCGACGGCGCCGGCCCCGCCGAAGTGGAAGCGCGCCTGCGCCTCGCCATCGGCCGAGTGGCGGCGGACCGCGCCGACGACGACGCGGCGACGGTGGTCCGCCGCGGTGACCTGACGATCGACGAGGCCACGTACAGCGCTCGCCTCGCCGGTGACCCGCTCGACCTCACCTTCAAGGAGTTCGAGCTCCTGAAGTTCCTGGCGCAGCACCCGGGCCGGGTCTTCACGCGCGCCCAGCTGCTGCACGAGGTCTGGGGCTACGACTACTACGGGGGCACGCGGACGGTTGACGTTCACGTCCGCCGTCTTCGCGCCAAGCTCGGCCCCGAGCACGAGCAGCTCATCGGCACGGTGCGCAACGTCGGTTACAAGTTCGTCGCGCAGCAGCCGGTGCGGCCGTTGCCGGATGCCGAGGCCGGGATCGAGGCACTGGCTGTCGAGGTCGACGATGACGAGGCACTGTCCGAGGCCGGCGTCCCGTCCCAAGGCTGACCGTCGCACTCCGGCGGGACCGGGGCGGGCAGAATGACCTGATGACGCTGAGCGGTACGAACAGCGACGTGCGCATCGAGTGCACGTCCACCATGTCCGCGGACGACAGCGCCCGCGTGGACGCATTGGCGACAGCGGCAGCGCAGGCAGACGGGGTGCAGCCACTCTCGGACCATGCGCTCATGCACATTCGGCATGGTGGGTCCGGTGTCACGCACGTGCTGCTGTGGGTCGGCGGCGACCTGGCGGCGTATGCCCACCTCGACTCCTCGGACGCCATCAGCGGCCCGCAAGCCGAGCTGGCCGTCGCGCCGAACCATCGAGCCTCGGGCCACGGGCGTGCGCTCATCCGCACGCTCCTCGACAACAGCCCCGATGGCCGCTTGAAGTTGTGGTCGCATGGCGAGCTCCCCGTCGCCCGGCGCCTCGCCGAGGGCATGGGGTTCACCCGCACCCGCGTGCTGGCTCTCATGGGCCGGTCGCTTGAGGGCTCGGTCCCTCCGCCGTCGTTGGAGCCCGGCATGACCCTGCGCTCCTTCGTGCCCGGCCAGGACGAAGCTGCGCTGCTCGCCCTCAACAACGCCGCGTTCGCCGGGCACCCGGAGCAGGGTGACTGGGAGATGGCCGACCTCGTCGGCCGCGAGCGGGAATCGTGGTTCGACGCCGCGGGGCTGCTCCTGCTGGACAACGGCGAGCGGCTCGTCGGCTTCGTGTGGACGAAGGTGCACGGCGCCGACGGCACCGGCCATGCGCACGAGCCGGTCGGCGAGATCTACGTGCTCGGCGTGTCCCCGGACGCGCACCGCGGCGGCCTCGGCCGGACGCTCGTCGCGGCCGGCCTCGCCTACCTGTCGGCCCGCGGCCTCCCCGACGTGATCCTGTACGTCGACGAGTCCAACTCGGCTGCACTCGCTCTCTACGAGCGCGCCGGCTTCAGCCGTCGCGGCGTCGACGTGCTCTTCGCCAAAGTCCCGCGATGACCGTCGTTCACGTTGTGTCCACCCGCTGTTCACCTCGTGGCCGTACGGTCACGCCATGACGGGCGGCCTCGACCTTCCTCGCCTCCGCGACCAGCTGGCGGAGGATCTCGCCGACGACCTGGCCACCGGACTACGGCCGCCGGTCGTCTCGGACGACCTGCCCGCTGATCGCCACCTCGACCGCGAGAGCAGCTGGCTGCAGTTCAACGAGCGCGTCCTGGAGCTGGCCGAGGATGCCAGCGTCCCGCTGCTGGAACGCGTGCGCTTCCTCGCGATCTTCGCGGGCAACCTCGACGAATACTTCATGGTGCGCGTCGCCGGGCTGCAGCGGCGCGTCGCCGCGGGTCTCGATGCCCTCGCAGCCGGGGGGCGGACGGCGACGCAACACCTCGCGCTCGTCGCGGACCGCGTCCACGACCTGGCGCCGCGGCACTCCCGCGCCTTCGAGACGGTCTTGCCGCTGCTGGCGGCCGAGGGCATCGAGATCGTGCACTGGGGCCAGCTCAGCGACAACGAGATCGCGGCGATGGCGACCGAGTTCGCCGAGCGGTTGTATCCGATCCTGACGCCACTGGCCGTCGACCCGGCACACCCCTTTCCGTACATCTCGAGTCTGTCGCTCAACCTCGCCGTGCTCGTCCGCGATCCGGCCCGCGGCACCGAACACTTCGCCCGCGTCAAGGTGCCCGACGGCGTCCCGCGCTTTGTCCCGCTCGGTGGCCAACGGTTCATCCCGCTCGAGGACGTCATCGACGCGCACCTTGCGCAGCTGTTCCCCGGCATGAAGGTCATCGAGTCGTCCACGTTCCGCGTGACCCGCAATCAGGACGTCGTGCTCGACGAGGACGAGACCGAAAATCTCCTTGCTGCACTGGAAAGAGAGCTGCAACAGCGACGGTTCGGGCGTCCCGTTCGCCTCGAGCTGGAAGACACCGCCAGCCCACATGTGCGTGAACTGCTGCTGCGGGAGCTCGCCGTCGACGACGAGTCCGTCTACGTCGTGCCCGGGCCGCTCGACCTGCGCGGCCTCTTTGCGATCGCGGACGTCGACCGGGCCGAATTGAAGTATCCGCTGTTCATCGCGGCCACTCCGGAGCGCCTGCTCGACGAGGACGGGGCGGTCGGTGACTTCTTCGCCACCCTCCGCGGCGGCGACCTGATCGTGCACCACCCGTACGACTCGTTCCGTGCGACCGTGCAGGCCTTCGTGGCACAGGCCGCGGCGGACCCGAATGTGCTGGCCATCAAGGCGACCCTCTACCGGACCAGCGGCGACTCGCCCATCGTCGAGGCCCTCATCGACGCGGCGGAAGCGGGCAAGCAGGTGCTCGTCGTCATCGAAATCAAAGCCCGCTTCGACGAGCAGGCCAACATCCAGTGGGCACGCACCCTCGAACGAGCAGGCTGCCACGTCGTCTACGGCATGGTCGGGCTGAAGACACACAGCAAGCTGTGCCTCGTCGTACGACGGGAGTCCGACGGCTCGCTGCGCCGGTACGCGCACGTCGGCACCGGCAACTACAACCCCAAGACCGCACGCATCTACGAGGACGTCGGCCTGTTCACGGCGGCGGAGGATGTCGGCAACGACCTCACGCAGTTGTTCAACCACCTCTCGGGTTACACCCGGCCGTCCGGCTTCACGACGATGCTGGTCGCACCCGACACGCTGCGGCCGTCCCTCGTGGCCATGATCGAGAACGAGGCTGACCACGCACTCGCCGGCCACGCGGCCGGCATCACGATGAAGATGAACAGCCTCGTCGACGAGGAGATCGTCGACGCCTTGTACCGGGCGTCAAGGGCCGGCGTGCCGATCGAGTTGATCATCCGCGGCATCTGCTCGCTGCGACCTGGGGTGGTGGGGCTGTCGGAAACAGTCCGCGTACGCAGCATTCTCGGGCGCTTCCTCGAGCATTCGCGAATCTTCCGGTTCGTCAACGGCGGCCGGCCGGAGATGCTCATCGGCAGCGCCGACCTCATGCACCGCAATCTCGACCGGCGCGTCGAGGCGGTCGTCCGCGTGCGGGATGTCGAGGCGCGCCGACGGCTGGACCGGGTGCTCGACCTGTCCCTCTCGGACAATGTCGCCGCGTGGGTGCTCGGCCCGGACGGCGAGTGGGTACGCCGAACGGGTACGGACGAGAGTCCGCTGGTGGACCTGCAGAACGAGCTCATCGCAACCACACGGCGCTCCAGGACCGTGCTGCCGTCCGGGAGGGCGCATGAAGGAGATCGAGTCGAAGTTCCGAGTGCACCCTCCGTTCCAGCTGCCCGCGCTCGTCGGTGGTGGTTCGCCGGTCGCAACGGTGACGGACGTTGAGCCTCAAGCCCTCGAGGCGAGGTACGTCGACACGACCGACCTGCGGCTCGCCCGCCAGGGGGTCACGCTGCGCTACCGCACCGGAGAAGGCAACGACGGCTGGGATCTGAAGGTCCCTCTCGGACCCCGGGACGACGGCGTACGCGACGAGCTGCACGTCGCCGGCCCGCCCGGCGAGCCACCCGCGCAGTTGCTCCGGGTCGTGTCCGCGTATTTGCGCGGCGACCCCGTCGGCCACGTGGCGGCCCTTCGCACGTCCCGCTCGTTGCAGCGCCTGCTGGACGCCGACGGCAATGTCCTGGCCGAGCTCGTGGACGACACCGTCGAGGTCGTCGACGGCGACGTGGTGACTGCTCGGTTCCGCGAGATCGAGGTCGAGGACAAGGGCGGTGGCCCCGCGGTGCTCGCGGCGATGGGCAAACGGCTACGCGCGGCGGGAGCCGTACAGGGTCGCTTCGAGCCGAAACTCGTGCGTGCGCTCGGTCCGCTGGCGACCGCGCCGGCCGACCCACCGCCCCCGCCGGAGCGGATGACGGGGAAGGTGACGGTGCGCGAGGTCGTCACCGCCTACCTGCGGATCCACGTGCGGGCGTTGCTCGACGCCGATGTCGCCCGCCGCCTCGACCGGCCGGAGGCCGTGCACGAGGCCCGTGTTGCCGCCCGGCGGTTGCGCAGCACCGTGCGCACTTTCTCCTCTGTTCTGGTGCCGGAGACGACTGAGGCCCTGGCCGAGGAGCTGGCGTGGTTCGCCGGGGAGCTGGGCAGCGAGCGCGACACCGAGGTCCTGCTGGAGCGCCTGCGAGCGTCACTGCCGGAGCTTCCCGAGCAGCACCGCGCCGCAGCCGCGGGCTACCTGGATCGCTGGGCCGCGGAGAAGGCTCCCGCTGCCGGCGGCCCTGACGTGCTCGACAGCCCGCGGTACGCCGCGCTCGTGTGCGAGCTGGTGTCGCTCGCCACCGCACCGCCCTTCACGGGGCCGGCGGACGCTTCGGCGACCAAGGCCCTCCCAGCGGCCCTGCGCCCGGTGGTCGACACGTTCCGCAACCGCATGCGCAAGGCCACGGCGACCGGGTCCGTCGAGGAGGACTACCACCGCGCGAGGATCGCGGGCAAGCGGCTCCGCTACGCCGCGGAGACGACGGCGCCGGTGTATGGCAAGGCCGCACGCCGCTACGCCGACAGCGTTGCCCTGCTGCAGGACGAGCTGGGCAGCTACCACGACGGGACGGTCGCCATCGCGACGCTGCTCGCGCGAGCTGAAGCCAAGCGGGTGCCGGCGGCGGACGCGTTCGTCCTTGCCCTTCTGTACACAGCGCAGTTGCATGCCCTCGAGGCCCAGTGCGTCCGGCTGCACGACAAATGGTTCAAGGTTCAGGACCGGATACGGCTGACGCGGCTCACCGATGGCGAGTAATCCCCGGATCGAAGCGGCCGGCGGCGTCCTCTGGCGGCCGGCCGCCGACGGCGGCGGCGCCGAGGTCTGCATCGTGCACCGGCCGAAGTACGACGACTACTCGGTGCCGAAGGGCAAGCTGGCGCGCGGCGAGCACGTACTTCTCGCTGCTGCCCGCGAGGTGACCGAGGAGACCGGCTGCACGCCGATCATGGGCCCTCCCCTGGGCGAGATTCGTTACCTCAAGGACGGCCTGCCGAAGCGGGTGCGGTACTGGGGGATGCGGGCGGCGGGCGGCGAGTTCCACGTCAACGACGAGGTGGACGAGGTGCTGTGGGTCTCGCCCGCGATGGCGCTGACGTTGCTCACACCCGACCGCGACCAGTCGGTCCTCGAGGCGTTCGCGGCGGACACGACTCCGACGGTGGCACTCGTGTTGCTGCGGCACGCCAGCGCGGGCGACCCGAATGTCTGGAACGGCGACGACCGCGATCGACCCCTCGACGACGTCGGCCGCGATCAGGCGGCGGTGATGGCCGAGATCCTCGACCTGTATGCGATTTCCGCCGTCGTGTCGGCGGACGTGCTCCGGTGCGTGACGACGGTGAAACCGTTTGCCGACAAGGTGGGCCTGACGGTCGACGAGGAGCCGTTGCTATCCGAATCCGGCTTCGCGCAGAGCCCGGACGCCGCGATGCAGCGAGTCGTCGAGTTGGCGGCAAGCGGCCAGGCGACGGTCGCGTGCAGTCAGGGCACGGTGATCCCGGCGGTCGTGACCGAGTTGTGCGCCTCGTACCGCTTCCCGCCGCCCAAGGACGCCGGCCTGCGCAAAGGGGAGGCGTGGATCGCCCACCTCGCAGTGGGCGAGCATCGGCTGACGGCTTTGGAGCGCATCTCGCCGTACAGCTGAGGCTATTGGTGGGTGCCGAGCTCGTGGGCGGCGTGACCGCGGGTC
>JAVEEB010000336.1 GCA_030840665.1 Frankiaceae bacterium
CCCGAGCCGTCGCTCGCGCACACCATCGAGATCCTCAAGGGCCTCCGCGACCGCTACGAGGCGCACCACCGCGTCTCGATCACCGACGACGCCCTCGTGGCGGCCGCGACCCTCGCCGACCGCTACATCTCCGACCGCTTCCTCCCCGACAAGGCGATCGACCTGATCGACGAGGCAGGCTCCCGGATGCGCATCCGCCGTATGACGGCGCCGCCGGACCTGCGCGAGTTCGACGAGCGCATCGCCGGTGTCCGCCGCGACAAGGAGTCCGCGATCGACGCGCAGGACTTCGAGAAGGCGGCCTCCCTCCGTGACAAGGAGAAGCAGCTCCTCGGCGAGAAGGCGCAGCGCGAGAAGGAGTGGAAGGCCGGCGACATGGACGTCGTCGCCATCGTCACCGATGAGGAGATCGCCGAGGTCCTGGGCACGTGGACGGGCATCCCGGTCTTCAAGCTGACCGAAGAAGAGACCAGCCGCCTGCTCCGCATGGAGAGCGAGTTGCACCACCGCGTCATCGGCCAGGAAGAGGCCGTCAAGGCGGTGTCGCAGGCAATTCGCCGCACGCGCGCCGGTTTGAAGGACCCGAAGCGCCCCGGCGGTTCGTTCATCTTCCTGGGCCCGTCGGGCGTCGGTAAGACGGAGCTTGCTCGCACGCTCGCCGAATTCCTCTTCGGCGACGAGGACGCGCTGATCACCCTCGACATGAGCGAATTCATGGAGAAGCACACCGTGAGCCGCCTGGTCGGTTCGCCTCCTGGCTACGTCGGTTACGAAGAGGGCGGCCAGTTGACGGAGAAGGTGCGTCGCAAGCCGTTCTCGGTGGTCCTGTTCGACGAGATCGAAAAGGCACACCCGGATGTTTTCAACACTCTGCTGCAAATTCTTGAGGATGGGCGGCTAACAGATTCACAGGGTCGCGTTGTCGACTTCAAGAACACCATTTTGATCATGACCTCGAACCTCGGCACGCGTGACCTCGCCAAGGGATTCACAATGGGGTTCTCGACCAGTGAGAACAAGGCCGCCGATTACGACCGCATGAAGGCAAAGGTGCACGAGGAACTCAAGCAGCACTTCCGCCCCGAGTTCCTCAACCGCATCGACGACATCATCGTGTTCCCGCAGTTGCGCAAGGAAGACATTCTCCAGATCGTCGACCTGATGGTGAATCGAGTCGACCAGCAACTGAAGAACAAGGACATGGGCCTGGAGCTCACGCCGGCGGCCAAGGAGCTTCTCGCCGACAAGGGTTACGACCCGGTGCTGGGCGCGCGGCCGTTGCGTCGCACCATCCAGCGCGAGATCGAGGACATCCTGTCCGAGAAGATCCTCTTCGGCGATCTGAAGGCCAACCAGATCATCGTCGTCGATGTCGAGGGCGAGGCAGAGGCGCGGAAGTTCACATTCCGCGGCGAGCAGAAGCCGTCGAACATCCCCGACATGCCTCCCGTTGAGCCTGCGGGTCTCGGCGAGCTCGACTAGCACCACAGGCGGGCAAAAGGACGTGTAGCAGCAGGGCGGTCACCAATCGGTGACCGTCCTGCTGCGTTCAGTAGTCACGAGGCTCCAACCGTGGGGCCACTACCGTGCGGGTGACGGGCCGGGCAGACTGGCGAGAACGGACCTCGCGCGGCGGACAAGGAGGGGGATGCATGGAGAAGCCGCCTGTGCGCACGCAGCTCGGCGAACTCTCCTGGGCCACGCAGGACGGCGTGGCCGTCCTGTCCGGCGGACGAGTGATCGCGTGGAACAGCGCGGCGGAGCGCATCTTCGGCGTCCCCGCGTCGATTGCCACGGCGCCCGGCTTCGACCTGCCGTCCGTTCTCGGCCTGTCCTCCTCGCGTATCGCGGTCATCGCCGACTCGCCGCCCGGCATCATCGAGCCGCCCGGCTGCGGCGTGCTTCAAGTGACGGGCTGGCGCTCTGAAGACGGCGCCGAGACCGTCCTGCACTTCGCCGATGTCTCGAGGTCCCGTCGCATCGAGAGCGGGCTACGGGAGCTGAACGGCTTTGCCGGCCGGCTCCTGCGCCAGCGCCCGTCCCTCGACGACCTTCTCGCACAGCTGAGCGCCTGTGCCCGCACGGTCGCCGATTCGGCTTTCGCGGCGGTCATTCTCGTGTTGCCGGGGACCATGACCGTCACGCACGTCACCGTCGACACTGTCCCCGGCGCGGAGCCCGACTTCGCCCCGGTCGTCGACGCCGCCGTCAGCGAGTCCCTCGTCGCGGGGCTGTCGGTCCGGGCGGAGAAGGGGCGGCTCCCGTCCGTCATCGGCGAGGACGAGGGGGTCCTCGTCATCGGGCCGTACCTGGCGGTGCCCATCCGCACGCATGGCCAGACAATCGGCGCGCTCGTGGCCGGTAACGATGGCACGGGCCGGGCTTTCGACGGCACCGACGATTCGCTGCTGGCGGACCTCGCCGCTCACGCCGCCTCCGCCATCGCGGCCGTGGCGGACGAGACGCGCCGGCACGAAAGCGAGGACCGGCGAAGGGACGCGATCGCCGCCGCGCGCCACGACATCGCCAACCCGCTCGCCGCCGGACGCGGCTACGTGCAGATCCTGCAGCGCCGGTACGCCGACATGACCTCCGAGCAGCGGGTCCGGGCACTCGGTGCGCTGGCCTCCTCCTTCGAACGGCTCGAGGAATACAGCCACCGCCTGCTCCTGGACGAGCGGCTCGAGGTCTCGGCGCCGGCGCTGAGGTGGACCCAGATCGCCGTCGACGATTTCCTCGACGCCGTCGCCCAGGACATCGAGGCGTCCTTGTCAGCGCGTGGGATCACCGTCGTTGTCAGGCGACGGGAGGGCTGCTCGCGCACACTCTCGGCCGACCCCGAGCTCCTGCGCGAGGTCGTCGACAACCTGATGTCGAACGCGGCCAAGTTCACCTCGAAAGACGGCGAGATCCGGCTCATCGCCGCGCGCGACCAGCGCCATGTCCGCATCGAGGTCATCGACACCGGCGTCGGGATCCCCCTCGAGGAGCAGGCGAGCGTTTTCGAACGGCACACGCGCACCCGCCAGTCGCGACGAGATGCCGTGCCCGGGATGGGCCTCGGCCTCTCGATCGTCCGGCGCATCGCCGAGGCTCACGGTGGGACGGTGGGCGTGCGCAGCCAGCCCGGTCACGGCACCGCTGTCTGGGTCACCTTCCCGGTCGAGTTCCCTCCCGACGTCGCCGACCGCGAGGTCGCGCATTCCCAGGTGCCCGAGCCGAGCCGGGTCTACGAGGACCGTCAGGTCGGCAGCGCGTAGCCGGACTGGTCGTCGCCCACCGCGAGACCGTCCGCGATGAGGCCGGCCAAGGCCCTCGCCCGCTGCTCGGCCGGTCCCCACGCCCGCGCCAGCACCTCCGCATCCACCCGCCCCGGCGCATCCCGCAGCACCCCCAGGAGCGCGCCACGAGCCTGTCGGTCCGTGCCGGCGTACGACTGCCCGACCTTGGCGACGCCGACGGGGAAACCGGCCGCCCGCCAGCCGCAGCGGCTGGACACCGGACACGCGGCACACCGGGGCGCGCGCGCCGCGCAGACGAGGGCCCCCAGCTCCATCAGGGCCGC
>JAVEEB010000347.1 GCA_030840665.1 Frankiaceae bacterium
CCATCGGGGCCGGCCGCAGCCTGCTGCTGACCGCCGCCGGCCTCACCGCCGCGGAGGACATCGTCCGGCGGCACCGCATCGCCGAGGTCTGGCTCTTTCACCTCGGCCTCGACTGGGAGAGCGCCGACGAGGAAGCCCACCGCCTCAGCTTCTACCTCAGCGACCGGGTGCTGGAGAAGCTGCTCGAAAAATTGGGCCGCCCGCTCACCTGCCCGCACGGCAACGCGATCCCGGGCGTGCCGCAACAGGAGCGCGACCTCATCCGGCTCGACGAGCTCGCCGCTGGACAGGTCGCCTACGTCGGCCGCATCAGCGAGGTGGCCGAGCAGGAAGCGCCCACGCTGCTGGACGTGCTCTACCGGTCCGGGCTCGTGCCGGGTCGCAAGGTCGAGGTCGCCGGGGAGACGGACGCCGCCGAAGTCGTTGCGATCCACGTCGACGGCCGGGACGACGCCTATCTGGCCCGGTCCGTGGCGAAGTACGTCTGGGTCGACCTCCGGGAGACGCCGGTGCCCGCGGAGCTCTGAGCCGTCGGAGCTCTGAGTCGGGTGCGGGCCTGTCTAGGGGCGGTCGCGCCAGAGCCACCCATGGTCGACGGGACCGATCCCGGCGCCGAGGGCGAAGCCGGCGGCGATCGCTCCAGTCACGTACTCCTTCGCCGCCCGGACGGCCGCGGGCATGTCGAGGCCGAGGGCCAGGTACGACGCGATGGCCGACGCAAGGGTGCAGCCCGTGCCGTGCGTGTGCCGGTTGTCGTGCCGCGGCGCGGCGAACGTCCACTCGCTCGTTCCGTCGTACAACAGGTCCGTCGCGTCTCCCTCGAGATGGCCGCCCTTCACCAGCACCCATCGCGGCCCCAGGGCATGAACGGCCTCGGCGGCCTCGCGCAGGCCCGATGCATCGCGCACCACGACGCCGGTGAGCTGCTCGACTTCGTACAGGTTCGGTGTCACGACCGTCGCAACAGGCAAAAGCAGGTGTCGTACGGCGTCCACGGCGTCAGCGGCCAGCAGCGAATCCCCGTGTTTGGACACCCCGACCGGGTCGACGACGACCGGGACCGAGACGCCCGCCAGCACCTCGGCAACGGTCTCCACGAGGACCCGCGACGCGAGCATGCCGGTCTTCACGGCGTCGACGCCTATGTCGCCCAGGACGCTGTCGAGTTGCGCACGAACGGCCTCGGTGGGCAGCTCCCAGTAGCCCTGGACGCCGACGGAGTTCTGCGCCGTCACGGCGGCCACGACGGTCATCCCGTGCACGCCGAGGGCGAGCATCGTCTTGAGGTCGGCCTGGATCCCGGCGCCGCCGCCGGAGTCAGAGCCGGCGATCGTCAGCACCCGCCGGGGAGTCATGCCCGGCCTCGGAAGTGGTCCCAGCCGCGGGCGGTCAGCGGTTCGCCGGCCATGGTGACGCCCTCGCCGGTGCCGACGACTCCGATGCACGTCGTCCATACGGCGGCGGCATTCGTGAGCTCCGGCGGGACGGTCGCGAGGATGGCGTGATCCTCACCGCCGTGCAGCACCCACTCGCGAGCGTCCGCCCCCAGCGCCGCTCCGGCGGCTGACAGCCGCGCTGCGGGCACGACGTCGTCGATGGCGATAGCGACGCCCGACGCCCTGGCCAGGTGGTGCAACTCGCTGCTCAGCCCGTCACTGACGTCGATCATCGCGGTGGCTCCCAGCTCGGCGAGGGCAAGACCGCTCTCGTACGAAGGCGACGGCGACCGGTGCGCGGCGACGAGGTCCGCGAACTGTTCGATGAGGCGGGCGTCTGACGACTCGAGCAGCGCGAGCCCGGCCGCGGCTGAGCCGACGCCGCCGGCCAGCAGCACGAGGTCGCCGGGCCGGGCCCCGCTGCGGCGCACGGGCGCGCGCCCTTCCAGGTCGCCGAGGGCGGTCACGGACAGGACGACGACGTCCGCACGCGCCATGTCGCCGCCGGCGACGACCGCCCCGACCCGCGCGCATTCGTTGGCCATCCCACGGGCGAGGTCGGTCGCCCACCGCAGCGGCAGGTCGGGCGGAGCGGCGAAAGCGAGGACCAGCGCAGTCGGCCGGGCGCCCATCGCGACGACGTCCGCGAGGTTCTGTGCGGCCGCCTTGCGGCCGATGTCGTACGCGCTCGACCAGTCGCGACGGAAATGGACGCTCTCCACCAGCATGTCCGTGGTCACGACGACGCGTCCGTCGCTCGCCGCGAGGACCGCAGCGTCGTCCCCGGGACCGATCAGGACGTGCGCCGACGTCGGCAGCAGCGCCGTGACCGCGTCGATCAACGCGAACTCGCCGACCTCACCGATCGTCTGGCCATGCTCGTCGATCAGGCCCTCCCGGGTCGCAGCGATACGTTCTCCGACGCACCGTACTTGCCGGGCCAGGGAGACAGCGTGTCAGTCCGCACCAGCGTCATTGCCGTGGCGCTCGCCAGTTTCGTCACGGCTGGTTGCACACATGAAGGGCTGGTCTCCGTCACCGCCCCGACTCCGACGGGCAGCGCCATCGGCCAGTGCACGGCGCTGTTGGCGAAACTGCCCGCCAGCGTTGACGGTTTGACGAGGCGGGACACCTCGTCGACGGCGTTCGTGGCTGCCTGGGGCGACCCGACGGTGACCTTGCGCTGCGGTGGCGACGTGCTCAGCCCCGATCCGACCGCCTCCCTGGTCGACGCAGGAGGCGTCACGTGGCGGGTGCGGCAGGCGGGCGACGTCGTCGAGTGGCTGAGCGAAAACCGCGTGACCCGCGTCGAGGTGCGCGTGCCCCTGTCGAACACGGCGCAGGAGAACGTGATGAGCGACATCGGCAACGCCGTGCGCGACGCGATCCCGGCCCTGCCCGGCGCCACTCCCACCAGCTGACGCCGACCTGACGGCTAGCGCAGTCCGCTCCGCCGTTGGAGGGCGGTCGCCAGCAAACGATCCACCAGGGCCGGATAGTCGACGCCGGCTGCCGCCCACATGCGCGGGAACATCGAGGCGGGCGTGAACCCAGGCATGGTGTTGACCTCGTTGATGACCAGGTTTCCCTGCTCCGTAAGGAAAAAGTCCACCCTCGCGAGACCCTCGCACGCCATCGCGTCGAACGCGGCGCATGCCATGGCGCGCACCGCCGCCGTCTGCTCGTCCGTGAGGTGGGCCGGCAGATCGAACTCGGTGACGTCGTCCAGATACTTGGCCGCGAAGTCGTACCAGCCGTGGTCGCCGCCGACACGGATCTCGGCGGGGGCGCTGGCGGCCGCTGGGGCCCCGTTGAGGCCTTCCAGCACTCCGCATTCGATCTCGCGGCCGGCAACCATCGCCTCGACAATGACCTTGGGGTCGGAGAGCCGGGCCTCTTCAATGGCGGGGGCGAGCCCGTCGTACGACATGACTTTCGAGATCCCGATGCTGGAACCGCCGCGCGCCGGCTTCACGAAGACGGGAAACCCGAGCGGGGCAAGGGATGCCAGCGCGGCCTCGCGATCGGCCTCCCAGTCGCGGGGGCGGATCACGACGTACGGACCGACGGGGAACCCTCGCGCCTCGAGGACGGCCTTCATGAATTCCTTGTCCATGGAGACGGCGCTGGCCAGCACTCCCGACCCCACGTAGGGGACGCCCGCCAGCTCGAGAAGGCCTTGCATGGTGCCGTCTTCGCCGTACGGACCGTGCAAGAGCGGCAGGACCACGTCGACCGCCGCGAGGTGATCGGATGCCTCTGTCGCCGTCATGGCGACGAGACGCGTGATGGTGGGGTCGCCCGCGAGCACGACGGACGTACCAGCGGGGTCGACGTGCGGGAGGGCGCCATCTGCGATGGCCATCCTGTCCGCGTCATCCGGGGCGAGCACCCAGCGGCCGGCGGTGGTGATACCCAGCGGCACGACGTCGTAGCGGTCACGGTCGATCGCACGCAGCACGCTGGCCGCCGAGATGCACGAGATCGCGTGCTCGTTGCTGCGGCCGCCGAAGATCAGCGCGACGCGGATTCGGGAAGTCGCCGTCATTGCAGGCCGTGCATCTCGGACTTCGTCTCCCGGCCCATCAATTGGCGGACGGTGTCCTGCGGCGAGGCACCGTCATGCACGACCGCCGCCACGTGCTGCGTGATCGGCATGTCGACGTCGAGCTGGTTGGCGAGCTCCAGGATCGCGCGGCTGGATTGCACGCCCTCCGCGATCTCGCGCATGTCGGCGGAGATGTCGGCGATGCTCCTCCCCTTCGCCAGCTGCTCACCGACGGACCGGTTGCGCGACAGCGGGGACGAGCAACTGGCGACGAGATCACCGAGGCCGGCCAGGCCGGCGAAGGTCATCGGGTCGGCCCCGAGAACCGCGCCCAGCCGCGTTGTCTCAGCGAGTCCGCGCGTGATCAGCGAAGCCTTCGCATTGTCCCCGAGCCCCATGCCGCCCGCGATGCCCACAGCCAGTGCGATGACGTTCTTCACGGCCCCCCCGAGCTCGCACCCGACGATGTCGTCGTTGGTGTACGGCCGGAAGTACGGGGTTGTGCACGCCCGTTGGATCTGCAGCGCGACGACGTCGTCGGTGCAGCCGATCACGGTCGCAGACGGCTGCCGCTGCGCGATTTCCTTCGCCAGGTTGGGGCCGGACAGGGCAGCGACGCGATCCTGATCCACGCCGCCGACGCTCACGATCAGTTCGCTCATCCGCTTCGTCGTGCCGAGCTCTATGCCCTTCATGAGACTCAGCACAAAGGCGTCGGCCGGTAGCAGCGGGGCCCAGGCCGCCAGGTGTTCCCGCAACGATTGGGCGGGGACGGCGATCGCGACGAGTCGCGCGCCGTCGAGTGCCTCTGCCGGGTCACTCGTCGCGCGAAGGTTCGCCGCGAGGGCAATGTCGGGCAGGTAGTCGGGGTTGCGGTGTTCCTTGTTGATGCTGGCCGCAAGCTCGGGCCGACGTGCCCACAACGTCACGTCGTTGCCCGCATCTGTCAGGACACCCGCGAAAGCGGTCCCCCAGGTGCCGGCGCCCAGAACGGTGACCCGCATCAGTCGGCCTGTCCCGGCTCGACGGCGGGCTTCGGCGGGCGCGGCGGGACGTAGAACGTTGCCGGCGGGGTCTCACCGCGGACGACTCCGAGCAGGGTGCGCACGTCGACCATGATGGCGTCGGTCATGGCGCGCAGCACATCGGGCGTGGGCGCCAGTCCGGCGTATGCAGCCAGATCGACCGGCGGGCCCGCGAGGAACGTCACGCGTGAACGGGGAAACAGTTTTGGGCGCTTGCGACCCGCGTTCGGCAGGATGAGCTGCGACCCGAAATGCGCGAGCGGGATGACGGGCGCTCCGGTCTCGAGGGCAAGTCGTGCGACCCCGGTCTTGCCCACCATCGGCCAATAGTCCGGGTCCCGCGTGGTGGTGCCTTCCGGGTAGACGACGACAAGCTTGCCCTCGCGGATCGCCGCTGCGGCGTCCCGAAGCGCCAGGGCCGCGTTTGCTGAATGGCGATAGACCGGAATCTGGCCGGCCCCGCGGAGCACCCGACCGACCAGGGGGATCTTGAACAGTTCCGACTTCGCGAGGAAATAGGGTGCGCGCCCGACCCCGTCGACCGTGAACCGGCCGACAATCGGCGGGTCGACAAGGGAGATGTGGTTGGCGGCGAGGATGACCCCGCCGGCGACGGGGACGTTTTCCGTCCCGCGGAAGTCGTACGTCGTGAAGCAACGCTGCACATTGCGCAGGATCACGATGGCCAGACGCATCCAGCCGGTCCTGCGCTCGCGCGGCACGTCGCGTCTCCCTTCACCTGCGGCGACCCTGCCGCTCGGACAGTCTGGCGTGCGGCCACTGTGAGTGTCGAGCGACCCCTCCGGCGTGTCGGCCACCGGGCTGGCGGCGCCGTGGCGCAGGAGGGCAACTAGGCTCGCGTCATGCAGGCCACGGTCAAGCATTTCGATGGCAGCACGGGATCCGGCAGCGTGCTCTTCGATGACGGCAGAGAGCTCGGTTTCTCTGCCGATGCCTTCGCGCTATCCGGGCTATTGGCGCTGCGCCCCGGTCAGCGAGTGCGCCTGCGGATGTCCAGCGACGGCACAGTTGCCGCGCTCACCATCTCAACGCTGGCGCTCCCCGATGGGCTGCCCGGCTAAGGGCTCTTGGGCACGCGAAAGGGCCCGGCTGCAACGCAGCCGGGCCCCTTATCTCGTCGTCGATCAGCGACCGCGGGCTGCGGTCTTCTTCGCGGCAGACTTCTTGGCAACGGTCTTCTTCGCTGCGGTCTTAGCGGGAGCTGCCTTCGCGACAACCCGCTTGGCAACGACCTTCTTGGCCGCGGGGGCCGCCTTCTTGGTGGCGACCTTCTTGACGGCCACCTTCTTGGCGGGAGCGGCCTTCGTTGCAGCCGCGCGCTTAACGGGAGCGGCCTTCGTCGCGACGGCCTTCTTCGCGACAACCTTCTTGGCCACAACCTTCTTGGCGACGACCTTCTTGGCCACAGCCTTCTTGGCGGCGGGGGCCGCCTTGGTGGCTGCCGCACGCTTCGCGGGGGCCGCCTTCGTAGCGACGGCCTTCTTGGCCGCAGTCTTGCGCGCCGCCGGTGCCGCCTTTGTGGCAGCCGCGCGCTTGACGGGAGCGGCCTTCGTGGCAGCGGCACGCTTCGCGACCGGAGCCGCGACCGGAGCTGCAAGCGGCTCGAGCTTCTTGTCGCCGTTCACGACTTCCTTGAAGCCGGCGCCCGGACGGAAGCGCGGGACGGCCGACTTCTTGGCCTTGATCCGCTCACCCGTGCGGGGGTTACGAACGAAACGAGCCGGGCGGACGAGCTTCTCGAACACGCCGAACCCGGCGATGGCAACTCGCTCGCCCTTTGCGACCGACCGCGTAACTGTGTCGATGACGGCGTCAACCGCAGTTGCGGCGGCCTTGCGGTCACCGAGCCGAGCTGCGACGGCTTCGATGAGTTCTGCCCTGTTCACGCATTGCCTCCATGGCGGAAATAAGTGGTGATGTGAAGAAAGTCTCTGGTCACCGTATGCGGAATTGCGCGTGGACACAAAGAAGGTGGCATTGAACGTGCGCGTGTCGCAGCCCAATTCTTGTGACGGACCACCCGTTCGGATCAACAATGAAGGCGCGGCGGACGCCAAATTGGACGAGCCACGAGCGAACTCGCGATGGCGAAAGACCCGTCGCAGCTAGTGGTTCGCCCAGTGCGGGCTCATGGTTGGGCGCGCCTCTAGTGCGCGACGGCAACCCCGTCGGACACGTTCTCCGCCGACGAAGGCTGATCTGCCGGGACGCAGAGCAGCAGAGACATCGGCAGCACCTCGCAGATGAAATTTCGCGTGGACGGCCGCACATCCCCGTCGAGCTGCAGCGGCAGTTCGCGGTCAACGGTGACCTCGATGTGGGCGGCCTTGAACACTTCGAGCTGCGCCGCCCGTGGTGTGCGACGGGCCACCAGTCGCAGAAAAAGCCCCACCCATTCAAGGGGACTTTGCGCGGCCAGCAGACCGACCTCGAAGACACCGTCGTCGGGGACGGCATCCGGCAACACCGGTAGCCCTGCCTGCAACTCACCCACGTTGCCCACCAGCACGCCGCGCCCGCGGCGCCTGACAGTGCGGTCCTTGTCCAACCGCAACTGGAACCGCGCGACTGGTGAACGGCGCGCGGTGCGGATGCCGCTGATGACATACGCCAGCCAGCCGACCTTGTCCTTGAGCGCGCGGGGCGCGTCTCGCAGCATCTGCGCGTCGAACCCCATGCCGGCCATGATGGCGAAACGTTCGTCGCCGAGCGTGCCGACGTCGATCGGACGCCGGACCCCCTGCGCTGCGATCGCGGCCGCACCGGCGATCGTGAGGTCAATCTTGAAGTTGCGCGCCAGCAAATTGCCCGTGCCCGCCGGGATGACGGCGAGCGGCACTGTGGATCCGGCCATGCCGGTCACGCACGCCATCACCGTCCCGTCGCCACCGCAGGCGACCACGAGTGCGGCCTTGTCGTTGATCGCATTCTTGGCCGCCGTCGCCCCCGGGTCGTCCTTTGTGGTCTCCACCCAGACAAGGTCGGTAAGGCCAACGTCCGCGAGGGCGGCGCGCACGTCGGTAGCGGCGAGCCCGCTGACTGGGTTGAAGACAACGACGATCGAGCCTGTCATCGCCGCGTCGGCCAGAGCAGCTTGGTCGTGGCCGTGAGCCACAAGGTGCCGAGCAACATGCCCGCGAGGACGTCCGTCGGGTAGTGCATGCCGCGATACACGCGCGAAAATCCAACGGCGAACGGTACGAGTACAAACAGGGTCACGAGAGTTACCCGCACGATCTGGCGCCAGTGCGTGCGCCACACCACGACCGCAAGAGCCCCGTACATCGCGACTGATGCGGCCGTGTGACCGGACGGGAAGCTGGATGTCGGCGGCGCAGGATCGAGCTCCGGCACCGGCGGGCGATGGCGATGGACGACGAGGGTCGTCAGGATGAAGATCGCCACCTCCCCTGCGAGAGTGACCGCGACGAAGACGGGTTGCTGCCATCGCCGGTAGACGACGTACAAGGAAATGACAACGACGACGGCGATCGCCGCGACGGTGCGTGTCTGCGCGACCTGCGTCACCCAGTACGTGGCGCGGACCAGCCAGCCCGTGCGGTGGAGCGCAAGATCCCTGTCGGCGGCGAGGTCGACCGACCCCAGGCCGCGCCCGGGCTTGAGCCAGCGCGTCACCAGCACTCCGACCAGGTACAGCAAGGCGAACAGGGCTACGGCAACGCCGGCGAGCTTGGCCGCCGCGTTGGGAACCGGCGCGTCTCCGGTGCGTTCGTCGACCGAAATCTCGGTGGCTGTGTCGGTCTTCACGCGGCCGCCCTTTCGGTGCGGCGCCAGCGGGCCTCGGCGAAGCCGTAGACGCCGAAAGCGATGAGACCGAGCGACACGAGGATGAGCAGGAACGCCCCGGGAGTGCGCGCGAGGGTCTTGATCGCCTCGTCGACGCCGCCCGTGTCTTTCGGCTTGTGCTGCCACGCGGCCCGCAACGTGAGGAGGCCGACGACCATGAAGACGAGGCCGCGGGCCATCGTGCCGAATCGGCCGAGATTGGACACCGCCCTGCGCGTCGTGCCGCTCATCTCCCCCATGCGCAGGTATTTCTCGAACTTGCGCTTGTAGCCGTCGACCAGCATCGAGGCCCCCACGACTGCGATTGCCAGGCCGAGGAAGCCGACGAGGATCCGGCCGCCGGTGCTCTTCATGAGCGATGCGGAGAACGCACGGTTCTGACTGGCACTGCCGCCCTTGGAGTTGCCCCCGGTAACGAGCGAGATCGTCGTGATCGCGAGCCCCAGATAGACGAGCGCTCGCACAGCGGACGAGATCCGTGCCTTGGCGTCGCGGCCTCCCCCGACTTCGCCGTACGCCACCTCCGTTGCCCGCCACACGGCGTAGCTGAGGAACCCGACGGCGAGGACCCACAACAGCGCGGGCCCGTACGACTGCTTCGCTATGGTGCGCAGCGCACCGTTCTGATCGATCTCCTTGTGACCTTTCCCGTACGCCAATTGCAGCGACAGGATGCCCATCAACAGGTAGATCGTCGCTCGCGATGCAAGGCCGACACGAGCGAGTCGGGCCAGCCACGGGCTGGTCGCCACGTCCTGGGCGATGCCGGCGGCACCACCAACGGCGCGCTGACCTTTCGACGCCGGCTGACTGGCATGCGTTCTGTAGCTCGACACGGGCCCCTCCTCGCAGGTGACGGGTTCCTCCCCCACGAGTAAGCACTTCACGCGCCGTGACACGCAGATCTACAACCAAAAACGGCCGCCCTCCCCGCGCGGGATGGTGCGCGGGGACAGCGGCCGTCGTGCTCGTCCGGATCAGACGAGGGTTCGGGGTAGCCATCGGGGTCGCGCAACTTCGAAGGCGCCGATTTCCTCGACGTGACGCAACGTCAGGTCGATATCGTCGAGGCCCTCCAGCAAGCGCCAGCGGCCGTAGTCGTCCACCTGGAACGGGGCCACGAGCGCGCCCGCTCGCACCTCACGCGCCACGAGGTCGACGACGACGGGCGTCGTCGGGTCGCTCTCGACGATCTCCCACAGCTGCTCGATGACGCTCTGGTCGACCTGCGCCGCGAGCACACCGGTCTTGAGCGAGTTGCCGCGGAAGATGTCGGCGAAGCGCGCCGACAGGACGACGCGGAATCCCGCATCCTGCAGAGCCCACACCGCATGTTCGCGCGAACTTCCGGTGCCGAAGTCGGGGCCCGCCACCAGGACGCTGGCGCCGGCGAACTCCGGCTTGTTGTACACAAAATCCGGGTCCGTCCGCCACGCCGCGAACAGCGCGTCCTCGAAGCCCGTCCGCGTCACCCGCTTCAGGTAGACGGCGGGGATGATCTGGTCGGTGTCGACGTTGCTGCGACGCAGCGGCAGCGCGGTCCCGGTGTGGGTCGTGAACGCCTGCATCTCAGACCTCCAACAAGTCGGCGGGCGACGCGAGACGGCCCGCGTCGGCAGTGGCGGCGGCGACGGGCGGCGAGACGAGGTGCGTGCGCCCGCCCGGCCCCTGGCGACCTTCGAAGTTGCGGTTGGACGTCGACGCGCTGCGCTCCTTTGGGGCCAGCTTGTCGGGGTTCATCGCGAGGCACATCGAGCAACCGGCACCCCGCCACTCCGCGCCGGCCGCGGTGAAGATGGCGTCGAGGCCTTCGGACATTGCCTGCTCACGAACCATGACAGACCCTGGTACGACGAGCATCCGCACGCCGTCGGCGAC
>JAVEEB010000371.1 GCA_030840665.1 Frankiaceae bacterium
CACCGCACCCACGATGATCGCGGTCGTCTCCCCCCGCGCCCGTGCGCAGGCGTCGTACAAGGCACCCCGCAGGAACATCTCTTCCGCCGCAGCGACCACCGTGACGGTGACTGCCCACGGCAGAAAGGCGCCGCCCGGGCGATGCGCGACGTCGCCGGCAACGCGGTTGGCGAGCAGCGGGACGCAGAGCACGAGCGCCCCGGGCAAGCCCACCCATGCCCGCGAGAGGCCCGCGGAACGCCACGCCCCCACCGCGAGCGACAAGGCCACGAGGCACCCGGCGAAGAGCCACCCGGCCGCGGCCGATCGGGCGACAGCGACGCCGCCGACGGCGACGCGGGCGGACACCGCCAGCGCGAAGCCTGCGATCAGGAGCGCCGCTTGCCACACCGGGCGCGCAACGCTCGTCGTCGTCACTCCGTACTCGGCCGCGTCAGCCGGAGCCCGAGAACGATCAGAACGAGGACGACGAGAAACGCTCCGCCGAGCCAGAACAGCGGCGCCGCGGTGACGCCACTGTTGGTGCCGCTCAGCCCGGACCCGACTGGTTTCGCGCGCGGCACTCCGAACGCCAGCGCGTAGTCGCCCAGGCCAACAAGGTCGCTGCCGTAGACATCCGCACCGGTCGGCAACGTGGCGATCGCCCGCCACGGGTCGCCGCTCGTCGCGCGGTACACCATGACGGGGTCCCCGGCCGTGGCCCTCCGCAGTTGCACCGTGCCGCCGAGCCCCGCCGTCGCGGCCGAGTAGGTGACCGAGATGGGGCCGGGAACGTCCGATGTCGCGGTGAGTCGGTAGACGTTGCTGGCGAACGTCATCGTCGGCAAGGGCGCATCCCCGGCGAGCGGCACGACGGTCAGCGTGTCCTTGGTGGCCGCCGGGGGGCCGATGACATAACCCAGCGGTACGAAGAGCTGGAACTGCGGGCCCTGCTCCACGGTGAGGATCGTCACGTCGTTGGTGTTCGCGCCGTTCTTTACCTGCGCCGTGCTCTGGCCGCCGACCGGGGCGACGGTTTTCGTTGCACCGGCGGGCGCGACCACCCACCGGTACGGCTCGTCGGGAAAGCCAACCCCGTCGAACAGCGGGACTGCGGCGGGTGCGAACAACCACGCCCCCATCAGCAGCAGGAGGGGACCCGCGAGTGCGCGCCGCCACCCCACTGGGAATCCACGCCGCCGACCGCGACTGCTCAAGGGGAGTTGCTCGCTCATACGCACGCACGCTACAAGGGCGCCCGGCTGCCGCCGATGAAGCGGCGTCAGCGGCACCTTCGCCCCCCGCTTTACGTGTTTCAGTAACGGTTGCCCGGCATCGCGCGGCATCGCCCCCGCCAAGGGGTGATTTTCGATCGGGACAGCGCTTCTGGAGGCATGTAACAAAGTAGTTTCTTTACATCTGAGCACAAGGCGTAAAAGAACGTCGTTCGAACCGTTGACACGCCAGCCGATTTGGGTGTTTTGTCGCGTGAGCCCGCTTTGTAGAGGTCTAGACAACTGACCGGGGAAGCGGCGGCTCGCGCACGGTGCTCTGCGACGTCACGACACGTCAATCAGTCCGGTGCGCAGGGTCGAGTGCTGGTCGGAGAAGTGCCCCGCGCGCACAGTCGGCGCGCCTCAGTCGCGGTACCAACGAAGGGTCACCACGCCATGTCTGCACGCGCTCTCGCCGCCCGGCCGCACGACGGACCGCACGACCGCCGACGCAGGGCCTGCGCTGCGGTCGTCATCGGCGCTGTCGCAGCCGCGGTCGTGGTCCTGCCGAAGGCGCCCGCACACGCCGCCGGCGAGGCGGTCAACATCTGGCTCACGACGACGAACGATTCGGGCGGCCGGAACGTCACGCGGGGTTTGCAACAGCAGGGCGCCGTCACGTTCGCCGCCACCAGTGCCGGAGCGGCGCAGACCATCACGGTCAACGAGAACAACCAGTACCAAAGCTTCGTCGGTGCCGGCGCGTCCATCACGGACACGACGGGCTATCTGCTCGGCAGCAGCAACGCCCTCAGCGCCGCCACGAAGAGTCAGGTGATGACGAACCTGTTCAGCCCCACGAGCGGCATCGGGCTCGACTTCCTGCGTAACCCCTTGGGTGCCTCGGATCTCGCGCGCTATGAGTACTCCTTCGACGACCTTCCCGCCGGCCAGACGGACACGTCGCTGAGCAAGTTCTCCATCGCGCACGACCTCGTCGACATCCTGCCGATCACCAAGCAGGCGCAGCAGCTCAACCCTAACCTCAAGGTCATGGCAAGCCCGTGGAGCGCGCCGGCCTGGATGAAGGACAACGGGAGCCTCGAGCAGGGCTGGCTGCAGTCGCAGTACTACAGCGCGTACGCCAACTACTTCGTCAAGTACATCCAGGCGTACCAGGCCCAAGGTGTGCACATCGACTACGCGTCCGTACAAAACGAACCGACGTGTTGCGGCGGCTACCAGTCCATGAACTGGAACGGGGCCGGGCTCGACTTCTTCACCAAGACCAACCTGCTGCCGGCGTTCCACAGCGCAGGGCTCACGACGAAGGTGCTCGCGCTCGACTGGAACTGGGACACGTACGGCTCGTACGGCGCCCCCACCGTGGACGACGCGACGGTCCGCAACGACTCGCTCTTCGGTGGCGTGGCCTGGCACGGCTACGGCGGCAACGTGACCCAGCAGACGACGACCCACAACCAGTACCCGACGATCGACGCCTTCGACACCGAGCACGCCGGCGGCACGTGGATCGCGAATCAGCAGAAGGAGGACATGGAAAACATCATCGACTACACCCGAAACTGGGGTCGTACGGTGACGAAGTGGACGCTCGCCGTCGACCAGAACATGGGGCCGCACGCCGGCGGTTGCGGCACCTGCACCGGGCTCATCACGGTGCACAACGGGGACGCGCGCACCGGCCAGGTCGACTACACCGTCGAGTACTACGACATGGGTCAGCTCACGAAGTTCGTGAAGCCGGGAGCGCGCCGCATCGACTCCACGGACAACCCGACCGTGCGCAACGTCGCATGGAAGAACCCGGACGGGTCGAAGGCCCTTGTCGCGTACAACGAGTCGACGTCGACGCAGTCCGTCAAGGTCAACTGGGGCAACGAATCCTTCACCTACAACCTGCCGGGTTCGACGTCGGCGACGTTCACGTGGAGCGGCACGCAGGGAACCGGCGGTACCGGAGGCACAGGGGTCGTGAGTTTCCGTGCGCACGCGAACGGCAAGTACGTCACGGCCGACAACGCCGGCGCGTCGCCGCTGATCGCGAACAAGACCGCCATCGGAACGTGGGAGCAGTTCGACAAGGTGACCAACCCGGACGGCACGATCTCGCTACGCGCGCACGCGAACAACAAGTTCGTCACGACACCGAACGCCGGCGGGTCACCGCTGATCGCGAGCGCGGCCACGATCGGCGGCGCGTGGGAGGCCTTCGACCTGATCGGCAATGCCGACGGCAGCGTCAGTCTGCGCTCCAAGGCCAACAACCAGTACGTGACTGCGGAAAACGCGGGTGCGTCCGCACTGATCGCCAACCGCACATCGATCGGCGGGTTGGAGGAGTTCGACCTCATCAACGGCTGAACGACCACCCTCTCCCCACAACGAC
>JAVEEB010000379.1 GCA_030840665.1 Frankiaceae bacterium
GTGGACCCCCGCCGGGGTGCCGCTGACGGGGCCCGTTTCGCCGCCAAGCGGCACGCAGATGATCCTGACCTCCGCCACCGATACGGCCGTGGACTTCACCTCGCCGACCATGCACCTCACCCTCACGGTTACAGCGGGCACGAGCGTCAGCGTCTCGATGAGCGTGCTGGGCGAGGGGGTGCTCGTCGTACCGAAGGATCCTGGCGTGCTCTATGCGGCCGTCGTGGATGCGCCCACCGGATCGGGCGGGGCGCTCGCCCTCTCGGGCCTCGTCACCCCGGCGCGCACGATCGTCGTCCTGCCGGCGCGCCCCGACATCTTCCTGGGCTCCCGTTAGCGCTCGGGGCTACTAGCGCTCGGGCCTGCTAGCTCCTGGGCCTGCTAGCTCCTGGGCCTGCTAGTTGGGCGGCGGGTCGAGCTCGTCGGGGTCCATGCCGAGGATGTCCGCGACCTGCTCGACCACGAGGTCCCGGACGAAGTCCTCGAGGTCCTCGATCTGCGGGGCGCGCGACTCGATGGGCCGCCGGTAGAGGACGACCCGTGCCGGGTCGGAGCGCGTGGACGACCACGAACTCGCCAGCGGTACGCCACTTTCGTCGTCGTAGGTGCGGCTCAACGGGTCGACCGTCTCCGGCGGCACCTCCTCCACGGCGAATTCGATCCGCGACACCTTCTTGCCGACCCGTCGCTCGAGGCTCTCCACGGCGTCGAGGATCGCGTCGTCGAAGCGTTCCGCGCGGCTGCGCCAGGCCGGCGCCGACGGCGGCAGCAAGATCCCGCGCATGCCACGGCCGCGGCGGTCCCGGCGGACGGGCGAGGCGCCTCGGCCGTCGTGGGGATCGCCGGCGGCGTCGTCGGCGGCATCGTCGGGAGCCGCGCCGGAGGGGTCGGTCGGGGACATGCGCTCAGCGTAGAGGTGGGCCCCGGAAGATGTCCCGGCCGCGACACGGCCCGTGGTGGTGGCCTTGCGGCCTCCGGCCCGCTAGCTTTCGCGCTCGTGGGATCCCTTCGCCGTCGCTGCTCCCGGATCGCGTGCAGCAGCGTGGCCGTCGCGACGCTGACCTACGTGTACGCCGACTCCACGGCCGTCGTGGGCCCGCTGGCCACGTCCGCCGAGCCCCACAGCTACGACCTGTGCCCCGTCCATGCCGGGCGCCTCACGGCTCCGCTGGGCTGGGAACTGCTCCGCCTCGACGTCGACGAGGACGAGGCGCTCCAGCCGACCACCGATGACCTCGAGGCGCTGGCGAACGCCGTCCGCGAGGCCGCCAGGCCACATGTGCCGGAGCCGTCGGGCCCGGGCGGGGTCGGCCGCCGCGGTCACCTGCGCGTACTTCGCACGCCTACCGACGCCTGAGTCGCCGGTCTCCCGCAGGCGTGCTGATCGGGCGTCCGAAATGTCCGATTTGCCCCCGACACGCCGCATCCTAAAGTTTTGTCACCCGTTTGGCCGAGTAATGGGTTGCCACCATCAATGACCCACCCGCATCGCCTCGCCGAACCAGGAGTTCCCCCCATGGCCATCGCCGCCCCCGCCACCCGTACGGCCCGCACCACCGGCCGCTCCAGCACCCCGTCGTCGCTCACGCAGATCCCCCGCTCGCACCAGACGACCTGCCCGAAGTGCACGAGCACCCGCCTCACCCAGATCGCGATGACCCTCACCGACGGCACCCCTGTCCAGTTCACGTCCTGCCACAGCTGCCAGTACCGCGCCTGGACCGACAACGGCGTCGCCCTCCCCATCGACCGCGTCCTCGCGAAGACCCAGCGCAACCGCGTTCCCGGCTCGCGCGGCTGAGACCCGCCCGCAGCTGCCCGGCACCGGGGCTTGTCCGCCCCCAGTAACGCCAGGGCGTGAATCCAGGCGGACAACGCGAGGAGCCCTCGGCGCGTGACCAGGCCGAAACGGTCGGTGGCTAGGCTCAGCACCGCGACAGTGTCGACCGTGCGGAGAGCCCATTGCGTGACTTGTCCACGATCATCAAGGCGTACGACGTGCGCGGGGTCGTGCCGGACGACTTCGACGCCGAGATCGCGCGCGCGGTCGGCGGGGCGTTCGCCCGGGTCGCGAAGGCGCCTTCCATCGTCATCGCGCACGACATGCGTCCCTCGTCGCCGGAGCTGTCGCAGGCCTTCGCGGATGGCGTGATGGCGCAGGGCGTCGACGTCGTCTTCGCCGGGCTCGGCTCCACGGACATGCTGTATTTCGCCAGCGGCCACCTCGACATGCCGGGCGCGATGTTCACTGCCAGCCACAATCCGGCGAAGTACAACGGCATCAAGATGTGTTACGCCGGCGCGGCGCCCGTGGGCCAGGACAGCGGGCTGGCGGAGATCCGCACGATGGCCGAGCAGGGCGTCCCGTCGTACGACGGAGCACGTGGCAATTCCTCCGAGCGGGACGTGCTCGCCGAGTACGCGGCGTACCTGAACAAGCTAGTCCCGCTTGGCGGTTCGCGGCCGCTCAAGGTCGTCGTCGACGCGGGCAACGGAATGGGCGGCTACACGGTGCCGGTGGTGCTCAAAGGGCTGCCGTTCGACGTCGACGAGATGTATTTCGAGCTCGACGGCAACTTCCCGAACCATGAGGCGAACCCGCTCGACCCGAAGAACCTGGTCGACCTGCAGGCGCGGGTCGTCGAGGTCGGTGCGGACATCGGGCTGGCGTTCGACGGCGACGCCGACCGCGTCTTCGTCATCGATGAGAACGGCGATGCCGTGACGCCGTCGGCCGTCACCGCGCTGGTCGCCGTGCGCGAGCTCGCCAAGGCCCCCGGCGCGTCGATCATCCACAATCTCATTACCAGCAAGGCTGTTCCGGAGATCATCCGTGAGCACGGCGGGCGGCCGATCCGTTCGCGTGTCGGCCATTCGTTCATCAAGGGCGAGATGGCGGCGACCGGTGCGGTCTTCGGCGGCGAGCATTCGGCGCACTACTACTTCAAGGATTTCTGGAAGGCCGACACGGGCATGCTCGCAGCCATGCACGTGCTGGCCGCGCTGGGCGAGCAGGACCAGCCGCTGTCAGCATTGACGGCCGAGTACAGCCGGTACGTCGCGAGCGGCGAGATCAACTCGACCGTGGAGAACGCGCAGCAAAAGATGAAGGACATCGAGACCGTGTACGCCGACAAGCAACTCGACCACCTCGACGGGCTGACCGTCGACGCGGGCGAGTGGTGGTTCAACGTGCGGGCCTCCAACACGGAGCCGCTGCTGCGACTGAACGTCGAAGGCCCGGACCGGGCGACAATGGAAAAGGTGCGCGACGAAGTGCTCGCGCTGATTCGGGGGACCAACGCATGACCATCGACGCCGCACTCCTCGCCATCCTGGCCTGCCCCAATTGCCGCGGTCCGTTGCGGCATGACGAGGCCGCCTCCGAGCTTGTGTGCACAGGAGAATGTGGCTTCGCCTACCCGGTGCGCGACGGGATCCCCGTGCTGCTCGTCGACGAGGCACGCCAACCGGACGCGTCCTCGTCATGACCTTCGAGGTGCACGAGGCCCGGCTCGACACGGCTGATTTGCTGGAACGCGCGGACCCCCTCGGCATGCTGCGCGCGATCGCCACGAGCGCGGCACAAGTCCGCGAGTCGTCTGCCCTCGCGCGTGAGGTCGACTTGTCCGACATCCGCGACGGTGGCCGCCCGCGGGCACTTGTCGTCGTCGGGATGGGCGGGTCGGCCATCGCCGGCGACGCGTTGACCGCCCTGGCAGGGATCGCGTCGCCGATGCCGATCGTGACCCTGCGGTCGTACGAGCTTCCCGGCTGGGTCGGCGCCGCGGACCTCGTGGTCGGCGTGTCCTGCTCCGGCAGCACCGAGGAGACGCTGACGGTCATGGTCGAGGCGCTGCGCCGTGGGTGCCGGCTGGCGGGGGTCGGTGCCGCCGGCTCGCAGTTGCACGACACGGTCGAGCGCTCACGCGGGCCTTTCATCGCCGTCTCGGCGGGAGGCAGGCAACCGCGGGCGAACATGTGGGCTCTCACGCTGCCGCTGCTGTTCATCGCCCAGGCCGCGGGCGCGCTGACCGTGTCGCCGCACGACATCGAAGCGACCGCTGCACGGCTCACGGAGGTCAGCCAGACCAGCCGGCCCGCCAGCGAGTCGTTCGTCAACCCTGCAAAGAGTTTCGCGCTGCAACTCGCGGGATCGTTGCCCGTCGTGTGGGGCGGCAGCCCGGTCGCGGCGGTCGCGGCATACCGCTGGCAGACGCAGTTCGCCGAGAACGCGAAGTACCCCCTCATCTCCGGCACGGTGCCGGAGGCGAACCACAACCAGGTGGTGACCCTGGACGGGCCGTTCGCGGGGAGCGCGCCGGTGGACATCTTCGCCGACCCCGAGGACGGTGCGCCCGAGTCGACGCGGTTGCGGCTTATCCTGCTGCGGGACCCGACCGAACACGCACGTGTCGCCTTGCGGATGGATGCGAGCCGTGAGTTGGCGGACGAGCGCGGCATTCCCGTCACCGAGATCACTGCGGACGGCGACAGCGACCTCGAGCGGCTGGCGAGCCTCGTCGCGTACGGCGACTACGTGTCGACGTACCTGGCGATCGCACTCGGGATCGATCCGACGCCGGTGGCGACGATTACGGCGCTGAAGACCCGCATCGCGCTCCGCTGAGCGCTAGACCGTCCCGCTCGGGGTCGCCGTCGCCGATCCGCTCGGGGTGGCCGTCGGCGTGGCCGTCGGGGTGGCCGTGGGCGGCGCGTCGCCGCCGGCGCTCGGGTGGGCCAATCGCCAGGCGGCGATCAGCGCGCGCACCTCGGCGCGCTGGGTGCGCTCCAAGGCCTTGCGGGTGTCCCGCTGAGCGCGTTCCAGGGACTTGCGGGCCTCGCGGTTGGCCTTCGTCAGCGCCTTGAACTGCGCCTTGCACGCGTCGGACAAGACCGGTCGGCTCCCCTCGTGGCCGGCCGGTTCTGCCTTGCTGTTGTTGCCCCCGACGCTGACCCCGCAGGACACCGCGAGCGCCTGAACAGCGGCGCGCTGCGACTTGCCCAGCGCGTCCAGGGCGGCCCGCTGGTCGGCGCGGAGTTTGTCCCGCGCCGCCTTCTGCTTGACGCTCAGCGCCTTGATCTGCGCGCGGAGGGTGTCCGCGGACGCCGGAGCCGTCGACGTGGCGCTGGGGCTGACGGACGGGGTGGTCTCGGTCCGCGGCGCGGCGCCGCTGGCGAAGGCCGCCGATCCGGCGGTGGCCACCGCTACGAGGGCGGCGGTGGCGATGCCCGCCTTGATGGCGGTGCCCGTGGTCGCGCCGAGCGAGCCTGACGTACGCAGCATCTGATCAATTCCTCACGAAAGGCGGAACCCCGAGTCCAATTCGTCTTCGACGCCGCGACAGGCACTGCTGGAGGCCCGGACGGGTGACGTCGGCGGCCCCTAGGGTCCGGGAAAGCTGCGACGGCTAGCGGGACGCGGCGGCCAGTGCGTCGGCGGCGGCCGCCGGCACCTCGATGCCGCCGAGACGGTGACTAGCGGCGTTGTACGGGCGGATCACGCGGGTGCCGTCCGTCATGGCGAAGGCGACGTACGAGCTGGGTGCCGCGCCGTCGGAGCCGATCACGCGACTGGCGAGCAGCGCGCTGACAATCGCTGTCACCGTTGAGGAATCGCCGATGCTGCCGCGCACGAGCGCCCCGTGGCTCTCGGCCGACAGGACGTCTATGCGGGTGACGCGATCGGCGATGTCGAGCACGTCGGCGCCGGTGCTGCCCAGGGTGCCTTGCGCCTCGTACACCTTCCAGCCCTGCTGCGCCCGCGCGACGACCCGGAACGTGGGCTTGTAGCCCGTGAACGTCGCCACCTCGGACCCGACCGGCAGGAAGGCTGCGACGGCCTCACCGGCGGGCGCCGCCTGCGCAGTCGCCCGCCGCACCACGCCGAGCCGCGCACCCACGAACGAATCGTCGGTCAGGAACTGCGCGGTCGACAGGTAGGAGACCCCGTTGAGCTCCACGAAGTCGACGTAGCCGGACTGCGGCCCCGTCCCACTCTCGGCGACGGCACTGGCCGCGTCGGAGGCCGCCGCGCTGACGGGCGGCGTCCGCGGCGACCGGGCCGCCTGGACGGCGACGACGGCAACGACCGCGACCAGAGACGCCGCCACGCCCGTGGTGATCGCGTGCCGCCGCCGGCGCTGGGCCGCGCGCACACGCAAGGCGCTGCCCGGCAGCAGGCCGCGGCCGCCGCCGGCGCTCGACGCGATGTCGCCGAGCAACTTGTCGAGATCAGGCATGGGGTGCCTCCGATTGCGCGATACGGCTCGAGGTCACGTCGTCGCCCAGCAGAAGGGCGAGGGCGGCGCGGCCGCGGACGAGACGGGTCTTGATCGTGTTGGGGCTCACGGACAGCTGCGCCGCGACCTCGTCGACGGTCAGGCCGCACAGGTGGTGCAGCACGATGGCTTCCCGTTGCACCAAGGGAATCTTCAGCAGCGCGTCCTGCAGGGCGATCGCGTCGGGAGTCATGCCGGGCTCGTAGAGGTCCTCGCCCGCGGTGCGCTTCTGCCACGCCCGCACGTGGGAAATGACCCGCCGCCGGCGGCTCACCGCCAGCCGCCACGCGACAAGGCGCACCCAGGCCTCAGGATTTTCGTACGCCGAAATCGAGTCCCAGCGCATCCACGCGCGTAGGCACGCCTCTTGCACCACGTCCTGCGCCTCCTGCCGGGAGCCGACGAGGGCGTAGATCTGGCCGACGAGCTTCGGTGCGGCAACGGCGTAGAACGCGTCGAACTCTTCGACCCCCAACAAACGCTCCTCAGCTCCCGACGATGCTCACGCACTCACCAGGGAGATGGTTTCACTGGTTGCCGCAAACTTCTGGAGCAGTTACGTGGCGGAGGAGTCGGGCCGCTTCGCCATCGTGATGCCGTAGGCGGCGACGACCGTGATCACGAGCATGATGCCCGCGGACTGTTCCGGGCGGATCTCGACGAGCGCGTAGCCGAGCACCGTGCAGCCGGGCAGCGCCGTGAACACGGCAACCGTGCTGCCCATGATGGCCGTCCGCAGCCAGCGGGACGTCAACGCGAGCGGGATGAGGCCCCACGTGAGGTACCACGGGTAGAGCACCGGTCCGAGCACCGCGACCGCGAACAGCCCGAGGCCGATCGTCTCGGCCGGCGTCCGCCTGCGGACCGTCGCGAGCAGCCACGCGCAGATGGCGAGGGCGGCGAGCATCCCGCTGACGCGGCAGATGCTGAGGACCGCATCGAAGCGCAGCGGCAACTGCAACACGTCGAACAGGCCGGCCACGCCGTGGGCGAGGAGCGTCGTGGGCGCGTACAGCGTGCGACCGGACAACGGGGTCAGCAGCGCGCGGCGGAACCCCATCGCGTCGGGCACGAGCATCACGAGCAGGATCCACGGCGCGATGGCGGCAAATGATGCGGCCACGAGGCTGCGCAGCTTGCCCCACACGGTCTCGCCCGCGAGCACGTACAGCAGCGCGAGGACGACCACGGCGAAGAAGGCCGGCAGCTTCACGGCGGACGCGGCGGACGCAGCCATGATTGCCAGCAGGAACTGACCGCGGCGCCACGCATACACGCTGAGCGCGATGAGGGCGACGAGCAGCGCCTCCCAGTGGGCCGCCGCGAGCAACTGCAGCAGCACCAGGGGATTGGCGACCGTCAGCAGGAGCACGGTCGTGACGTGGGTGCGCGCGGTCAGCCGCGTCACCACGAAGGCGATCGCGCCGAGGGAGGCGAGAGCGATGAGGTGCAGCAGCACGAGCGCCACGACGGCGTTGCCCGGAAGGGCGACGCCGCGTTCGATGAAGGTGACCAGCGGCCCGTACGGCGACCGGGAACCGCGCCACACCGGGTCGACGCCCTGCACCCACATGCTGTCGCCGAGCCTGGCGGGCCCGTCGCGATACGGGTCGAAGCCCAGGGCTGCGAGCCGCCCCTGTGCCAGGTAGCTGTACGCGTCGTGGCTGAGCAGAGGCAAGCCGATGGCGAGGGGGGCCGACCACAGGGCCGCGATCCCCAACGTCAGCCCGCCGCGCAGCTGGTCGCGGCGACGCAACAGTGCCCACCACGACAGCACCAGCAGCGAGACCGCGGTGATTTCGACGACGGCGGCGATGGCAAAGCGCGGCCGCGGATCGAGGTTGGCGAGCAGCGTCCACGACGTCGGAAGAGTGGCGCCCGGGATGGGCAGCAAGTCCCCGGAGGTCGTGACGAGGGCGATGCAACTGACGAGCCCGGTGACTGCCGCGGTGAGGACAGCCCAGCGATCCGTGAGCACGGGCGACGATTTGCGCGCGGGCGGCAATCTATCGAGGGTGGCGACGGGTGACCTCACCGCCGCCGGATGCATGTGCCCCACCGTAACGCCACAGCAGTGATCGCGCGAATCGAGAGGGACCCTGCGGCGTGGCGCAGCACGGCATTCAGGAAACCGTCGAATGCAGAGAGTTATCTCACACGCACGCGCAGCAACGGTCCGTTGATGGCAACAGCGGCTGGGGACCCGAGCGAGACCACGCGGTAGGTCTTCGTGCCCTTGATGACGGGGATCACGCGAAACGCAAACGTGCCGGTGCGGGAAACGAGCGTCGTGTCGAGGGTCGTCCAGCCCGTCGGCAACAACATCTGCCGGTAAACGCGGCCGCCGTACGCGGGCTTCAGTTGACCGGACAACACCAGGTGCTGACCGACGCGCGCCGAGGTCACGTTGAACTTGGTCACGATCAGCGGCTTGACCCGCACCTGCTGGGTCGCGCTGGACGCGACCTCCGTGCCACCGTTGAAGCGGAGCCGGTACTGCGTCGTGACGAGCGGTGACGCGACCGCGGACACGGCGCCGTCGGCGCTCGTTGCCAGCGTGGCGAGTGCCGTGTACCGGCCGCTCGTCGCCGTGCGCGCCTCGAGGACGACGGTCCGGTCGGCGAGGGGTTCGCCCGTGTCGGTGCGCGTGAGCCGGCCGCTCACGGCGACCGATGCGCCGTAGGTGACGGTGGTCGTGTTGACCGTTGCGGCCATGGCGGTGGCGACCGGGGTCCCCACGCTGACGGTCGCCGCGGGAGAGCTGCCGGCGTCGTTCGTCGCGATGACGGAGAACGTGTAGGGCGCGCCCACCGTTATGCCGGGAACGACGATGCTGAGCAGGTCGGCCGGGACGCTGAGCGTCTCGCCGCCCGGGTCAACAACGATCGTGTACGACGTGACGGCCACGCCGGAGTCGACGGGCGGCTGCCACGTGATGGTGGCGGTGCCGTCGGGGTTGACGGTGGCGGCCACCGCGAGCGGCGCCGACGGGATGCCCGGCGGGGGAACGACGACCGGAACGGGCACGCCGCGCGCCATGGTGACGAGGGCGTCGAGGGTGCCGTTGAAACGGTTCATGTCGACCTTGCCGTACACCCCGGGCACAGCTGCGCCGGCCGTGTACTGCCACATCATCCAGGTGGGCCAGCCGCCGACGGTGCCACCGAAGGTCGCGTTGTAGTCGGCGAGCCAGAGCGGGTACGACGTGAAGGACGTGGTGCCGCCCATCCGCGCCGACCAGAAGTAGCGGTACGTGTAGATGATCGGGGCCCGGCCGGTGGCCCGCTGGACCGTGGCCAGCCAGGTGCTGGTCCAGGTGCGCATCTCGGCGGGGGTGAGCCCGCCGTTCTCCTCGAGGTCGAGGATGGGCGGCAGAACGCCGGGGTCCTGCAGGGGACCGGTGGCGGCGACGAACGCGTTGGCCTCGGCGACGGCGTCCGTCGTGACGGGGCGCGAGGGCCGCGCGTAGTGGTAGGCGCCACGGATGAGGCCCACCTGGCCGCTGTCGAAGGTGTCGCCCGCGAAGTACGGGTTCGTGTACGTCGTGCCCTCGGTGGCCTTGACCATGACGAAGTCGTGGCCGGCTGCGCGCACGGCCGACCAGTCGATCGCCCGGCCGCCCAGGTGTTGCCAGCTCGACACGTCCATGCCGACCGGGGTGCCCGCGACGGTCTTGGGCGCCGCGGTGACCGCTGTCGCGGGGAGCGAGGTTGCCACGGAGGTGGCCAGCAGCGTTGCTACGACCGGGACCCGAAGCCACCGCTTTGCTCGCGAAACACCCACGCCGACCATCGAGAAACCCCACTTCACACCGCGCTGCCCGGAGCGGCATGCTCTCGGAGAATCGTGCGCCGAGGCCGCTCGGCGCACCAGGGAGTGGCCCCTGTTTGCCATGAGTTTTGGTGCGAGCCCCATTCAATTGCGCACAAACCAGGGCAATCCGGACAAATCGGTCTGGCCAACAGTGACTAGGAACGGCCACTCGGCGCTTGCCGATGGTCCTAGGCTCGCAGGATGACCCGCACCCGCCTGTACCGCAACGGCGTCCTCGAGCTAGAGGACTTTCCCGTCGCCGACATCTCCGAGCATCTCATCGACCCGGCCGCAACGGTGTGGCTCGACTACTGCCGGCCGACCACGGAGGACCTCGCCGCAATCACCGAGGAGCTGGGCCTGCACGCCCTGGCCGTCGACGACGCCGTGCACGAACATCAGCGGCCCAAGGTCGACCGCTATGACTCGCACTTGTTCCTCACCGGGTACGACGTCTCCCTCGACGAGGCGAGCGGCGAGCTGACCACGAGCGAGGTCGCGGCGTTCATCACGAGCCAGGCCCTGGTCACGGTCCGCAAGGACGAGGGGTACGACATCGAAGCCGTCGTCAAGCGCTGGGACGAGTCGCCTGATCTCGCGAAGAACGGTGTCGCGTTCCTCTTGTGGGGGCTGCTCGATGACATCGTCGACGGGCACTTCGAGGCGGTCCAGCAGCTCGACGCCGAGATCGAGGGCCTCGAAGACCTGCTGTTCGACGAGAAGCCGCACGGCAACGACGTGCAGCGCCGATCGTTCGAAGTGCGCAAGAGCCTCGTGCTGCTCCGCCGCGTCGTGCTGCCGATGCGGGAGGTCGTCAACTCGCTCATGCGCCGTGACCTGCACGTGCTCGACGACACGATGACGCCGTACTACCAGGACGTGTACGACCACGTGCTCCGCGCGACGGAATGGACCGAGTCGCTGCGGGACCTCGTGACCACGATTCTCGAGACGCACCTGACGATGCAGAGCAACCGCATGAACATGATCATGAAGAAGGTCACGAGCTGGGCGGCCATCATCGCCGTGCCGACGGCCATCACCGGGTTCTACGGCCAGAACGTGCCGTACCCCGGGTTCTCCAAGGTCGAGGGCTTCTGGACGTCCTCAGGCCTCATCGTGCTGCTGTCCGGGGGGCTGTACTGGGCGTTCCGCCGCCGCGAGTGGATCTGATGCGCGCCTGACGCTCCTGGCCGGTTGCGGAAGCGACCCCGTTGGATACAACTATCGCGACAGGTGAACACCGCCGGAGGAGTGCCATGGTCGACCCACGCGCAGGACAGCTCGCAGGCCCTTCGGATCTGATCGACGTGGCGCAACTCGTCACGGCGTACTACACGCTGCACCCTGATGCGGACGACCCGGCACAACGCGTCTCCTTCGGAACGTCCGGCCACCGCGGGTCGGCCTTCAACACCGCGTTCAACGACGACCACATCGCGGCGACCAGCCAGGCCATCTGCGACTACCGCGCGGCCGCCGGCACGACGGGGCCGCTGTTCCTCGCCAAGGACACGCACGCGCTGTCCGAGCCCGCCTTCGCGACCGCGCTCGAGGTGTTCGCGGCCAACGGCGTCACGGTGCTGGTCGACGCGCGCGGCCGGTACACCCCGACGCCGGCGCTCAGCCATGCCGTTCTGACGTACAACGCACGAGGCGGCCGCGCCGTCGCGGACGGCGTCGTCATCACGCCGTCGCACAACCCGCCGGGCGACGGCGGTTTCAAGTACAACCCACCCGACGGCGGGCCGGCGGGCAGCGACATCACGAAGGTGATCCAGGACCGCGCGAACGACCTGCTACGCAAGAGACTTGATGGCGTACGACGAATTCCCTTCGCTCGGGCGCGCGCTGCCGACACGACCGGGACGTACGACTTTCTTGCTTCCTACATTGACGACTTGCCGTCGGTGCTCGACCTCGACGCGGTCCGTGACGCGGGCGTGCGGATCGGCGCCGACGCGCTCGGCGGCGCGTCCGTCGACTACTGGGGCGAGATCGCCGACCGGCACCGCCTCGACCTGACCGTGGTCAATCCGCTCGTCGACCCGACGTGGCGGTTCATGACGCTGGACTGGGACGGCAAGATCCGGATGGACTGCTCGTCGCCGTACGCGATGGCGTCCCTCATCGGAAAGAAGGACGACTTCGCCATCGCGACCGGCAACGACGCCGACGCGGACCGCCACGGCATCGTGACTCCCGACGGCGGCCTCCTGAACCCCAACCACTTCCTGGCCGTCGCCATCGAGTACCTGTTCGGGCACCGGCCGAACTGGCCCGTTGGTGCGGCGATCGGCAAGACGCTCGTGAGTTCGTCGATGATCGACCGCGTCGCCACCGAGCTGGGCCGCACGTTGCTGGAGGTGCCCGTGGGCTTCAAGTGGTTCGTGCCCGGGCTGCTCGACGGCTCGGTCGGCTTCGGTGGCGAGGAGAGCGCCGGCGCCTCTTTCCTGCGCCGCGACGGGCGCGTGTGGACGACGGACAAGGACGGAATTCTCCTGTGTCTGCTGGCTTCCGAGATCCTCGCGGTCACGGGGGAGTCGCCGTCGCAGCGGTACGCGGCCTTGGTCGCGAGGCATGGTGACCCGGCGTACGCTCGCGTCGACGCTCCCGCGACGCGCGAGGAGAAGGCGATCCTGGCGGCTCTCTCGCCGGAGCAGGTGAAGGCGACGGAAGTCGCCGGTGAGCCGATCACCGCAACGCTCACGACGGCGCCTGGCAACGGCGCCGCCATCGGTGGACTGAAGGTCACCACGCAGTCAGGCTGGTTCGCCGCCCGCCCGTCCGGCACCGAGGATGTGTACAAGATCTACGCCGAGAGCTTCAAGGGGCCGGAGCACCTCGCGCGGATCCAGGAGGAGGCCCGCTCGGTCGTGTCCGCCGCTCTCGCCGGCTGAGCGACCGCGG
>JAVEEB010000277.1 GCA_030840665.1 Frankiaceae bacterium
GAAAAGGGCAAGAACTACGGCTTCCCGTGGCGTTTCGGCAACGAGGCCAACCCCCAGGCCACGCCCGGCTATGACCCGGCCAAGGACGTCCGCATCACTCCGGACTCGTCAGCCGCAAAAGCCGGCCACTACTACAACGATCCCTCGTTCCCCAAGGCGCCCGGTCCCTTCACCGACGCCCTGGCGAACTCGGGGCCGAGCAACGTCGACTACCGCGGCGACGACGGCTCGGCCCACAACGCCGCGGCGGACTCGCGGTCGCTCAGCACGTTGACGCCGCACATCTCCCCGCTCGGCCTCGTGTTCACGGACAAGGGCTACGGCAGCAAGCCCGACCAAGGCCAGCTGCACGCGTTTCTCCTGAGCTGGGGCGCCTCCGTCGGTGACCTCCCCGACCGCGGCAAGGACCTGATGGCCGTCAACTTCATCAAGGGAGCGAAGGGCTACACGCTGACGACGGAGCAGCTCGCGACCGGGTTCAACCACCCGATCGACGAGGTCATGGTCGACGGTCACCTGTACGTGCTCGAGATGGGCGAGTTCGGCCCCGACCCCGGCAACGTGTCGATCTGGGAACTGAGCTTCAGCTAGCCAGCTCAGCCGGCGTGCAACTGCCGGACGTAATCGCAGGATTCGCGAGCGACGGGTGACCAGTGGGAGTCGAGGGCCACCTCGACCCACTGCTTCATCCGGCGCTTGCCCATGAGGGCCTCGTCGCCGGTGCCGTCCTCGATGAGTTCGGCGACGCGGGCCACCGGCAGCTTCACGACGAGGCGGTCGCGCCGCAGGAAGGCGAAGAGCTTGCCTCCGACCATCAGGCCCTCGTTGCTCAGCGCGCGACCGATGGTCACGCCGGGACTCGTGAGCAGCTCCTCGCAGAGCGCGTCGTACCCCTCGGCGGCACTCGTCATCAGCCGGCGTTGATGCGTTCGAGGATCAGCTCGCGGGCGCGCTTGGCGTCCGCCTGCCCGCCCGTCGCCTTCATGACGGCGCCGATCAGGGCGCCGACTGCGCCGAGGTTGCCGCCACGGATCTTGTCCGCCGTATCGGGCTGCGAGGCGAGCACCCCATCGATGGCGGCGATGAGTTCGTCCTCACCGGCCACCTTCAGGCCGCGGGCCTCGATGACCTGCTCCGGCGTGCCCTCGCCGGCCAGCACGCCGTCGATGACCTGCCGCGCGAGCGCGGCCGTCAGCTCGCCCTCAGAAACCAGTGCACACACGCGGGCGACGTCCGTGACGGTAATGGGCAGGTCGACGGCGTCGACGCCCGCCTCGGCCGCTTTTCCGGCCAGGTACGACGTCCACCACCCGCGAGCCTCCGCGGCGCCCGCGCCCGCGACGATCGTCTCCAGCACGGCGTCGAGGACGCCGAGGTTGACCATGTCGCGCATCTCTTCGGCGCTGAACCCGTGCTCGGCGACGAGCCGCGCCCGCCGCTGGGACGGGGGTTCGGGCAACGTCGCGCGCACCGCCTCGACCCAGTCGCGTGCGGGTGCCAGCGGCACGAGATCGGGCTCCGGAAAGTAGCGGTAGTCCTCCGCGTCGGATTTCTCGCGGCCACTCGACGTCGTGCCGGTGTCTTCGTGGAAGTGGCGCGTCTCCTGCACGATGCGCTCACCCGCGTCGAGGAGGGCCGCTTGGCGCGAAACCTCGAAACGGACGGCCCGCTCGACGGAGCGCAGCGAGTTGACGTTCTTCGTCTCCGTACGCGTGCCGAGCTTGTCCGCGCCCCACAGCCGGAGCGATGCGTTCACGTCACACCGGAGCGAGCCCTGCTCCATCCTTACGTCGGAAACATCGAGTCCACGCAGGAGATCCTGCAGCTCCGCGACGTACGCCTTCGCGATCTGCGGCGCCTTTGCGCCAGCCACCACTGGACGCGTCACGATCTCGACCAACGGGATGCCGGCGCGGTTGTAGTCGACGAGCGAGTGCGTGGCGCCGTGGATGCGGCCGGTCGAGCCACCGACGTGCGAGGTCTTGCCGGTGTCCTCTTCAAGGTGCACCCGTTCGATCTCGACCCGCACGGTCTCGCCGTCAACCAGCACGTCGAGGTAGCCGTCGATGCAGAGCGGTTCGTCGTACTGCGAGATCTGGAAGTCTTTCGGCATGTCCGGATAGAAGTAGTTCTTGCGCGACATGCGCGACCACTCGGCGATGCGGCAGTTGAGGGCGAGGCCGATCTTCACGATCGACGCGATGGCCTGCTCGTTCAGCACCGGCAAGGAGCCCGGAAGACCAAGGCAGACAGGGCAAACCTGCGTGTTGGGGTCGGCGCCGAACTCGCCGGAACAGCCGCAGAACAGCTTCGTCTGCGTGCCGAGCTCGACGTGGGTCTCCAGGCCGATGACGGTCTCGTACTTCGCGACGGCCTCGTCGTACGGAAGCAGGATGTCGGTGCTCACAGGGCCGGGGCCTCCTCGTAGAACGGGCGGCCGGCGCGGTCTTCGAGCAGCGCGGCCTCGAGGGCGGCGCCGACCCGGTAGAGCCGGTCGTCGGCCATCGAGGGCGCCATGATCTGCAGGCCGACGGGCAACCCATCTTCCGGCGCCAGGCCGATGGGGATGCTGATCGCGCAGTTGCCGGCGAGGTTCGTCGGGATCGTGCACAGGTCGGCGAGGTACATGGCCATCGGGTCGTCGGCGCGTTCGCCAAGTTTCCACGCGGTTGTCGGGGAGGTGGGCGAGACGAGTACATCGACCTGCGCGAAGGCCGCGTCGAAGTCGCGCGTGATGAGTGTGCGCACTTGCTGGGCCTTGCCGTAGTACGCGTCGTAGTAGCCGCTCGAGAGGGCGTACGTGCCGATCATGATGCGGCGCTTTACCTCGGCACCGAAGCCGGCGGCACGCGTGAGCGCCATGACTTCTTCGGCGCTGCGGGTGCCGTCGTCGCCGACCCGCAGGCCGTAGCGCATCGCGTCGAAACGGGCGAGGTTGGACGAGGCCTCCGACGG
>JAVEEB010000451.1 GCA_030840665.1 Frankiaceae bacterium
ACGTCGGTCGTGGACAACCTGCCGAGCATGGTCGTTGTGAAACGCGCGAGTGACCTCGCGTACGTGGAGTTCAATCGAGCGGCCGAGGAGTTGCTCGGCTACCCGCGCGATCGGTTCATCGGCAAGAGCGACCTCGACCTGCTGCCCCCGGATGAGGCCGCCCGCTCCGCCGCGTGTGACCGCGAGGCGCTGCAAAGCCTGAGCGTCCTGGACATCCCCGAAGAGACCGTGACGACGCGAGCGAACGGCAAGCGGTTAGTCCACACAAGGAAAATCCCCCTGCTGGGCGTGACGGGAGAGCCCGAGTTCCTGCTCGCCATCTCCTACGACATCACGGACGCCAAGCTCGCGGCGGACGCGCTGACACGGGCCAGGACGGAGGCCGATCGCGCCAACCGCGCCAAGAGCGAGTTCCTGTCGAGGATGAGCCACGAACTGCGGACACCGCTCAACGCCGTCCTCGGTTTCGCGCAACTCCTCGAGCTCGATGTGAGTCCCGATCATCGTGCGAGCGTCGCGCAGATCCGGCGGGCCGGCGTCCATCTTCTGGATCTCATCAACGAAGTGCTCGACATTTCCCGCATCGAGAGTGGGCAACTCGCCCTCTCGTCCGAGCCGGTGCTCGTGTCCGACGTGGTCCAGGAGGCTTTTGACCTGATCCGGCCCCTGGCGGACGCCCGCGGCTTGGAGCTCACTCTCGAACCCAGCTTGACCCTCGGCCGGCACATCGTCGCGGACAGGCAACGCATCAAGCAGGTGCTGCTCAACCTCTTGTCGAACGCCGTGAAGTACAACCGCCCCGGCGGCTCGATCAACGTGTCGTGCCGTGCGGTGGATGGGGCGGATGGGCCCCGCGTCGGTATCACCTTCACCGACACGGGCGTCGGCATCGACGAGGCTGACCTCGACCGGCTGTTCGTACCGTTCGACCGGCTCGGCGCAGAACAGACCGACGTGGAAGGCACCGGCGTCGGACTGGCTCTCTCACTGCGGCTTGTCGAAGCGATGGGCGGCAACCTCACGGTCGAATCCGTTCGCGGGCAGGGCAGTGCATTCACGGTCTCGATGGCCGCAGCTTTGGCGTCGGCCGACCCCCTTGCGACCGAACAACGGCCGCCGTTCGTGGACGAAGCGTCCGCCGACGCAGTGGACGGCGCACCGAGTTACACGGTGCTGTGCATCGAGGACAACACGTCGAATGTGCGACTGATCGAACAGGTCGTCGCACGCCGCAGCGGGTGGCAGGTCATCCACGCGCGTCAGGGGGACCTGGGGCTCGAGTTGGCCACGTCCTGGGCGGCGGGTCCCGGACTCGATCTCGTGCTGCTCGACCTGCACCTTCCGGACATGCATGGCTACGACGTGCTGCGACAACTGCGGTCCCAGCCGTCCACCGCCGACGTGGCCATCGTGGCCTTGAGTGCCGACGCCACGCCGGGTCAGATCAAGCGGCTGCTCGCCGCCGGCGCGGACCGCTACCTCACCAAACCGTTCGACGTGGCGGAACTATTGGGCATTCTCGACAGGATCGCTGCCGGCGATCGTCCGGCTGAGGTGAGCGACGATGCTGTCCAGGTTTGATGACTCCCGAGTCCTCGTCATCGACGACACGCTTGCCAACGTCGAACTCCTGGAGGCCGTGCTGCGTCGCGCCGGCCTTCGCCACGTCTACTCGGTCACGGACGCCCGGGAAGCCTTGTCAACGATCGAGGCACTGGATCCCGACCTCATCGTGCTCGACTTGCACATGCCGTGGATCGACGGCTTCACCATCCTCGCCGAGATAGTGCGTCGCGCGGCCGGTACCTACCTGCCCGTGGTGGTCATGACGGCGGACACCACCAGCGAGGTGTCGCACCGGGCGCTTGCCGCGGGAGCGCGGGACTTTCTCACGAAGCCGTTCGACTTCAAGGAAGTCATCCTCCGTGTCGGCAACCTGCTGGAGACACGTCAGCTGCATCAGCAACTGCGCCGCGTCAGCGGTTCGCTCGCCGGGCAGCTCGGTGAAATGCGCCGTCAGGAATCGGCCGACATCGCTCTTCGCGAAACGGCTCGCCGCAACGTCGAGGAGGTCCTCCTCAACGAGTCGATCCAGATGGTGTTCCAGCCCGTGATCGAGACGAGCTCCGGCGCCGTCCTCGGTTTCGAAGCGCTCGCCAGATTCCCCGGCGAACCGCCGCGAGGACCGGACAAGTGGTTCGCTGATGCCTCCGCCGTCGGCCTCGGTGCGGCACTCGAGATGGCGGCAGTGACGAGCGCTTTGCGATCGCTGCCGGACCTCCCCCGCGACGCCTTCCTCGCGGTCAACGTTTCCGCGGAAACGCTTCTCGGCACTGATCTTTGTGCGGTCGTGACCGAGGACATTGCGCCGCGACTGGTCCTGGAATTGACGGAGCATCAACCCATCGAGGACTACGAGCCGCTCTTACGGGCGCTGCAGCCGCTGCTCGACCTGGGAGCCAGGCTGGCGGTGGACGACACCGGCGCGGGTTACTCCAGCCTTCGGCACATCCTCGCGTTGCGGCCGACGATCATCAAACTCGACATTTCGCTTGTCCGCGACATCCCTCGCGACCCGGCCCGACGCGCGCTTGCGGCAGCCCTGGTCACGTTCGCGAACGAGACCGGCTCTCACCTCATCGCCGAGGGCATCGAGACCGCCGAAGAACTCGCCACACTGACAGCGCTGGGCGTCAGCTGGGGGCAGGGCTACTACCTCGGCAGGCCGGCTCCCCTCACAGCGACCGCCGAACGGCAATCCCTCACCGCCTGATTTCGCGATGCCACCTAACGCCAATGCCGTCAAAGTGTGGCCTTGCACTCTTGACCGCCGGCATCCGCGTGACTTTTCCTGGAACTCGTGGACCCTGTAGGGAACTGCGTACGCCCGGAGGTGGCCTGATGAAGGCCGCTGCCGGGTCCGTGTCGCTGTTACTGGGTCTGGGCTTCGGGCTTCCCTGCGTCTTCGCGATCCGTCACTTCGCGCAGACGGGTGAGGTGTGGACCTTCATGGGATTTCCGACGTACGGGAAGGGCCCGTTCGAACGTATCGGCGTGCAGACGAGTAACGCGCTGCTGGTCGGTTTCCTCATTGTCTGTATCGCCGAGGTCGTGGTCGGCATCTTGATCTGGGCGGGCACTCCGTACGCGGCGGCCGCGAGCTACGCGCTGCTACCGTTCGAGCTCGCCTTCTGGATCGGGTTCGCGCTGCCGTTAGGCCCGGTCCTGGGAATAGCACGCATCGGCCTGCTGCTGATCGCCTGAGGCTTCCGGGCGGGGCCGGGCCGCACCGGATGAAACTGAGCGCGCGCCGACAGCCACAAAGCCCACCGTCTCCGACCAATTGTGCTGGTCGGGGCGGTGGGCCGTCGGTCGGTGGTCCTCTGGCGACAGATGGTGAACCCGTCCTCACCTCTGTTGCGGGCCCTTCGTGCTTACCGCAAGTTGGATCTGGCTGGATCACCACGGCACCACGAACGTCAGCCGCCGCCCAGGTGCCTGTTGCAGCTCAACGACACGCAGGTCGCACGGCTGGTCGAGCGCTACCGGGTCGGTGCCACGGTCTACCAGCTAGCCGCCGAGTTCGGCATTGACCGCAAAACGGTGGCCCGGCGTCTCAAAACGGCCGGTGTCAGCCTGCGGCTTGCAAGCCCAACCACTGCAGACGTCGACGAGATGGTCCGGCTCTACGACACGGGACTGGCACTTGCAGACGTTGGCGAACGACTTGGCGTTGGGGCTCGCACCGTGCAACGGCACCTCCGCCAGCGCGGTGTCAGCACTCGCGACACTCACGGTCGCGTGCGCTCCTGATCGTCTTGGTCGGCACGCTGCTT
>JAVEEB010000286.1 GCA_030840665.1 Frankiaceae bacterium
GGTCGGGCAGGTGCCGACCAACTACACCGAGGGGTCCGGAACGATCGTCAGCGGCACAGCCGCGAACCAGGCGACCGTCGCCGCGCTGGCCGCGTACCCGGGCGGCGTCGTCGACCGTGTTGTCCAGCTGAGCAACGGCGAGTACGAGGTGCACTACATCGGCGTCAACTGGCCGCACCACATCTTCGTCAACCAGACGGACTTCACCGTGGCGGGCGCCTTTTAACAACAGGCAACAAGAGTGAGCGGTACGACGGTCGGGTTGTCACCCGGCCGTCTTACCGCGTCGTGCACCTGAGTCCCGCACCGCTGCATGGTTACGACGGTTGGGTCGAACTCCAGCGTTGCAGGTGCAGACGCTCGAATCCGTCGAGCAGCAGATCCAGGCTGAACTCGAATTCGAATTGGTCGTCGCAGCCTGATCCCACCACCGATGCCTCGTCGTGGGACGCGCGTGCGACCACTTCCGCGATGTTGGGGTAGATCGCCGCGATCTGCGCGAGCGTCGCGGCGGGAAGGGTCACGTCCGCGGCTGCCGACCCGTTCTCGGTGAACAGCTCCTGGCTGAAACCGAACATGCGGCTGCCGATCGCGTGCATCACGTGGTGGGTGAGGTCGATGGACAGCCCGCCTGAACGCAACATGCCGATCATCGAGTCCATGTACGCGAGAACCGTGGGAGTGGGCGCATTGCGTGACTCGAGGACCCGCCTCCCCCACGGGTGCCGCAGCAGCGCCCGGCGCGCGGACAGGATCCGTTGTCGTACGGCCGTTTTCCAGTCGCTGTCCGGGTCGGGCGCATCGATCTCTCTTACGACTATCTCGACCATCCCGTCGAGCAGTTCTTCCTTGTTCGCGACGTGCTTGTAGAGCGCCATCGGAACGACGCCCAGCTCCTGGGCGAGCCGGCGCATGCTGAGGTCCTCGATGCCCCCCGCGTCCGCGAGGTCTACCGCCGTCTGCAGGACGCGCTCACGATTCAGGGGCGCGCGCCGGGCCACGGTCTCGGCGTGCAGCGCCATCGTCGCTCCTCAGCAATTGCGTTGTGGCCGACCCGCTTGACAGGTGTACACCGTACACCCTACGGTTTCCGGAGGATGAGGTGTACGTCGTACACCTCTTAACTCAGGAGCCCTGCCATGACACAAACGCCCCTCGCACGAACCGTCACGACAGACACGATGTGGGCGGCGGTGTACCGACGATTTGGCGGGCCCGACGTCGTGCGGGTCGAGACCGTCACCAAGCCTGTGCCTGGTCCACGGGACGTTCTGATCCGCGTCCACGCAAGTACCGTCAGCGCCGCCGATCATCGGGCCCGAAGCCGGGACATCCCCCGAGGGTTGCGCATGTTGGCCGGCCTGAACCTTGGGGCGGTCCGGCCACGGCGGCGCGTCCTCGGCATGGATGTCGCCGGCGTCGTCGAGGCGGTGGGCCGCGACGTGACGGCGTTCGCTGCGGGCGACGAGGTGATCGCGATGCTCGGCTTCCGGTTCGGCGGCCATGCGGAGTACGCGATCCTGCCGCAGGACGGCGCCATCACGGCGAAGCCGCGCAACATGCCGTTCGAGGAGGCGGTCACGCTCGTCTTCGGCGGGCTCACTGCCAAAAACTTCCTTGATCGTGCCGCACTGCGCGCGGGGTCCACGGTGCTCGTCAACGGGGCGGGCGGGGCGGTCGGCGTCGCGGTGGTGCAGCTCGCGAAGCACGCCGGTGCGCACGTCACTGGCGTCTGCAGCGGGGCCAAGGCGGAAATGGTGACGTCCTTGGGCGCCGACCGCGTCATCGACTACACGACGAACGATTTCGCAGCCGAGGCGCGGACCTACGACGTGATCGTTGACTGTGTCGGCAACGCTCCGTTCGAACGCGTGCGGCACCAGCTCAACGCCGGCGGTGCGCTCCTGCTGGTCATCACCGATCTGCGGGGGCTCCTCCTGGCGTCGCGCCACGGGCGAAAGAGCGGGAAGCTCGTGACTGCGAACGCCGGGAAGAACACCGCCGAATCACTGAGATCACTCGTCGAACTCGCTGAGGCCGGCGGGTACCGGGCCGTGAGTGATCGCAGCTATGACCTTGCGGACATTGCGAAAGCGCATGCCTTCGTTGATGGAGGACACAAGACGGGCAACGTCGTGCTGCGAGTTGCGTCGAGCTGAGGACCCGCTCGCTCGCCTGTTCCCCACTATGTGCGAGCTACGGCCGCTGCATCCGCTGCATCAGCCAGAGGTGGTAAGCGACCACGACCCTCGACTGCTCCACCAACTTCCGAACGCCTTGATCGCAGTTGGACTTCAGGTAGGAGTCGATCAGGGCGAGCGCCTGCGTGTGCGCCTCGATCTGGATGCGCACCCACGCCCTGTCGAACGCTGCGCCGCGCAGTTCCTTCAGGAGGTGCAGCTTGTGGTTCTGCGCCGCCGTCAGTGTGCTCGTGAGCTGCACGTTGAGGGTACGGGCGACCGCACGAAGATCGCTGTCGAGCCACCGGTGATCACGGATGACATCGCGCGCCATGTGCTGGATATCCGCGTTGCGCGAGCGGCTGAACGCTAGTTCGCTCTTGCGGATCTCGAACACGTTCGCCTGGTGGAGCGCGACGATGATCAGGCGCGACGTGTCAGAGCATTGCGTGGGGGGACACGACGGGGTCGTGCTCGGGGTTGCGGTCGGCGTTCCGGTCATCGTCGCCGAGCTGGACATGGTGCCGGTCGGCGTTCCGGTCATCGTCGCCGAGCTGGACATGGTGCCCGTAGGCGTTCCGGTCATCGTGGCCGTGCTGGACGTGGTGCCCGTAGGCGTTCCGGTCATAGTGGCCGTGCTGGACGTGGTGCCCGTCGCGGTGCCACTAACAGTGCCCGTCGCGGTGCCACTGACGGTGCCAGTAGCGGTCCCCGTAGCGGTCCCCGTAGCGGTCCCCGTGGCCGTCCCGGTCGCGGTGCCCGTAGCCGTGCCGGTAGCCGTGCCAGTCAGGGTGCCAGTCGCGGTGCCACTGACAGTGCCCGTCGCGGTGCCGGTCGAGGTGCCGGTCGCGGTGCCGGTCGAGGTGCCGGTAGCCGTGCCGGTAGCCGTGCCGGTAGCGGTCCCGGTCATTGAGCCTGTCGTACACGTGGGTTGTGGTGTGCCTGTACCAGTGGCCGACGCCCCGCCGATCGACCCGATGAGGCCGAGCCCCGAGACCGTAACGAGCCCCGCGGCGAGGGATGACGCTAGATAGCGTGTCGGACGAGAATGTGGAATGTGGATCATGGGACCTCCAGAGGACTGAGGGCGAACCGGTGACAGCGGTCCGGCCGCAGGCGCGGGGGCAACACACAGACGCTCGTCGCTCCCGCGGAAGTCATGGCGAGAGCCTCGTCGGACCCGCTGCGCCGAAGCGTCAGGGGAAAGGCGCTGAGCCGCGCTGCTGCACGGCGCCCTGATCAGCCACCCCGTCAGAGGGGCGAGTACCGGGCAAAATGTCAAACCGTCGTTCGCTTTGTGCGAAGGAAACAGACGCTGCCACGTCCGGCGGGCCGTGGCTACCCTGGCGGCACCAACGACAGTGCTCTGTCACCCAAGTGACACCATCGTCAACACGCCTTCAAGCAACGCGTAGGCCGACCCAGATGACGAAGGCAACCGCCGCCGCGATCCCGGCGTGCAGCGCCACGGGACCGGCCTTGATCCACCAACCCACGAGTCCAAGCAACGCCAGAACGACAAAGAAGGTCATGACCTTGAGAACGCGCCCGATAAGGGCGAAGCGCGGGGACACACTTTCCACCAACCCCGTCGGCTGGTTGCTCCTGCCGGTCATGAGGAAGTTCGCGACGTCCGGCAGCCGCGGGTCGTCGAGTGCTGCCGCGTGCCCGCCCGGGACGTACGCGTATTCGAGCGCCCGGTCGTCGATGTCGTCGAAGCCGTCAACGCCTGCAGTGCCGACATCGTGCTGCCCGAGGCTGACAAGTGCGCTGCACAACCAAAGGACCGGCACATCCTGGCTCGCGCAGTCATTGCGCAACGCCCGCACCTGGGCGTCGGAGAAGTGCGTCGACCAATCGTACGTACGCGGCAATACACTGCCCGCCAGGTAGACATTGCCGAATCTCAGCGAACGCACGGCAGCGAGTGCCTTCCCCAGAATGTACGTGCCGTTGCTGTGACCGGCGATCGAGATTGTGGCCTGCGGCCGGCGCAGCACCTCCTCGTTATAGCGGTCGAGGAACCAGCGCAAATTGCTGACGCGACGGTACGGAAGGGCAAAACTCATCGCCGAGAAGTAGCCGTAGGACGGGGTGATGACGACAGGTCGCTCTTCCCGTTCCTCCAGCACTGCCTTGAGTTTCTTCACCCAGTTGCCCTTGCCGGCGCGGATGCCGTGCAACACGAACACAACCGGCCGGCGCTGCTCTTCCTCGGTCATTTGCTCGGGCGGCACGGTCGGCCGCACGGGGTCGAGGACCGCCGCGCGCAAGAACCGGTAACGCTCGTCACCGTGCGCCGCGTCAGTGATGTCGGCGATGGTCGTGTGAGTCGAGTCTGGGACGTACTCGTGCTGGGCAAACGGCATCGCTTCGATATCGAGGCTGTCTTCTCGGCGTACCAGACTGTCTCGTGCCCCTAGCAACTGAACGACGGGCAGCAATTGGTGCGACGGGTCCGCGAAATAGCGCACCCAACGCAGCCGCAGATCGGTGATGAACGGCGACCCTCGTTCGACGTCGAAGACAGTCAGCGACGTGAAGATCCGTGCCAGGGAGAAGACCATCCGCAAGAAGATCGGCAACCGGCGACGATCGAAACCGGCGTTCGGGGTGCCGAGCAGCACGATGCGCTCGACCTTGTCGACCCACGTCCGGCGCGCCTCCTCGTCACCGCCGGCGTGGAACAGGTACGCGCACCGGACGAGCAGCCCACCCATGCTGAAACCAATCAGGACAATCTTGTCCGGCGCATCCGTCTGGTCCCAGGAATTGATCTGCGCCGCCAACTCGGAGGATCGCTGCCTCATCGAGCCGCGCGAGTACCACCGCAGGTGGGATTGGTACACGCGCATGATGTCCGACTCGTGCCCCGGCTCGGTGTGGAGGCGGT
>JAVEEB010000032.1 GCA_030840665.1 Frankiaceae bacterium
ACAGTGAACGGGCGGACGCCGTGTACGCCGGGATGACGCCGCTGACGGCCGCGGACGTTGCCGACGCGATCACGTGGGCGGCGACGCGTCCGGCCCACATGGCCGTGGCCCGGCTCGACCTGTTGCCGCGGGATCAGGCGACGGCGCGCGACGTGCACCGCTCGTGACCTTTTAGCTAGCCGACTCCACCCAGCAAGGCCGTGAGCGCCTCGTTGCTGGGACCCATGGCGGCCGGGGGAGTCGCCCCGTGAGCGCCGGTGCTCGCGGCCGCCGCCACGCGTTGGCGAATGTCCTCGTCGTCGAACAGCTCGCGGGGTGTCGCCAGCAGGGACTGGTAGCGCGACAACCGGTGCCAGACAACGGGATCGGTGAAACTGGCCGCCATCACCTGCGGAAACGACGGGCGCTGCGGGTCGCCTGCGGCCTGCGGCGCGGGAGGCTCGTCGCCGAACGCTGCTTGCCGCATGACCGCCACCCGAGCCCGATCGGTCGCCACGGCGTCTGCGTGGAACGGCGCGACCTCGGCGGCGATCCACGCATCGACTTCCTTGGCCTGCCTGTCGAGGTCATCGGGATGCTCGCGGATGGCGCTGGCCACGACCGCTGCATGCGCGAGCGCCCACGACATACCGCGGCCGAAGGTCGGATTCGTCGTGCTGCATGCATCGCCGACGACGTGCAGGCCATGCACCGCGGCTGTGCCGTCGACGACCAGTCGCACCAACGTCGACTGGAGACCACCCATCGCAAACACGTCGCTGGTGGGCTCGAGGACATCGAGCCACGGAGCGATCGCCGGGATGCTGCGCAGCACCGCGTCGAACGTCGCGGGGTCGCGGATGGCTTTCATCTGCGTGTCCGCCGCCAGGGGCGTGATCGCGACGATCACGTGCCCGTTGTCGCTCGGGATGAGCAACGCGGTGAACCGCGGCAACATCACGCCCGCGGCGAACCCGCGGTTGAGCGGCGGCACAACGGCGCCCGGAGCCAATCGGTAGTGGCGGCTGAAGTAGACCATCCCGCACTCATCGGAGGAGACCGCGACGCGGGAGCGGACGTCCACCGGAAGCCAGTCGAGGCTCATGCTTCGCCGGCCCGATGCGTCGATGACGATGTCCGCGCCGTGCACGTCGCCACTTGCCAGGACGACGCCGGTGGTCGTGGCCGTCGCCGCGTCCTCGGTGACCCGAAGACCGGTGACCGCCACCCCGCTGTGGACCTGAAGCCGGACTTGATTCGCGGCGGCACGGCGCAGCGCCCACTCCGCCACCGATCGGCGCACCATCAGGAAAACGAGGTCCGGGTCGGCGGGCACGTCGTCGCCCCCGGCGAGGCTCGGCGGCGGCGGGAGGGGCAGATCGTCGACGCCCTCGTCGTACAAGCTGGCAAGGACATCCGGCAATCGCTCGCGTAACACAAGGCGGGCACGGGCCAGAAATGCATGAGCTTGTACGGCGTGCGGTGCGCCGGTTCGCAGACCGCGGCTCGTGACCTCGTCGAGAGCACCGGGCCGGACGTCGTCCTTGTCGAACACGACGACGTCGTGTCCATCGCGGGCGAGCAGCAAGGCAGTGGCGAGTCCGCTGATGCTCCCGCCAACCACGGTGACGTTAACCATCTGCGCAACGTACGCCGACTGCGTCATCCTGGGCTCATGGACACTGGGGAAAACACTGCGCGTGTCGTCGTGCGGCCCGCCCGGGCGGGAGATGCCGACGACCTCGCGGTCGCACACGTGCGCGCGTGGCAGGTCGCCTACTCGGGGCTCATGTCAGCGCAGTATCTGGACCGGATGGAGGTGGCCGAACGCGCGCAAGCTTGGGCACAGCGACTCGCCCAGCCCGCGGCGGACTCACGGGTCGTCGTCGCTGACGTGCGAGACAGGGTGGTCGGGTTCGTGGTCTTCGGTCGCGGTCGGGACGGCAACCACGAAGCGGGGGAGGTGTACTCCCTCAACGTGCACCCGGATCACTGGCAGGTCGGCGTGGGGGGCGAGTTGTTGTCCGCGACTCACGCAGGACTTGCGGAGTTGGGATTCAGCGGCGCCTTCTTGTGGGTGATCGAGGGAAATCGCCGGGCAAGGGATTTCTACGAGCGACGCGGCTGGACTCGCGACGAAGATCAGCGGATCCGCGACATCCAGGGTGTGAGTGTCGACGAGGTTCGCTACTCGAGGTCGCTTGCGGGCTGAGTTGAGGCTGAGGCGTTTCCGCGGAAACGTCAGAACCTCTCATGCCATGGAAACTCAGCCCACCGTTGACAAGGCGAGGGTCGCGATCGCGCGGCGTTCCTCCTCCAGCGCCCGGCGATGGTCGTGCGCCGACTGGTAGGCCGCGACGGCCCGGTGCATTTCCGGCGTCAGCATGTCGTCCCGCACCGGCCCGCGTTCGAGCGCGGGCACCGCGGCGCGCATCGTCTGGTAGGCCTCTTGCTCTTGGCTGCGGGCGTGATCGACCTCGTCGGACAGCCGGTCGATCAGCGCGTTGTCTCTGTGCATCTGTAGCCCCATCACAGTTCAGGAGCTGCGACCCCAGCCGGTCGTACCTCGCGGTGTATCTCGACGATCAGATAGCCGTTTCATGCCCGCCCTGCCGCTGTCCAGACAGCCGATCACGCGCGAACGGGTGAACTTCCCACCGCCCTGCTTCGTGACCTGAATCAAGCCTGGTCATGCACCGCGTCGGCATGGACGCAGGCCCGATCACGCTGGCATGGTTGAGCCATGGACCCGGCAACATTTAGCTGTGACGCAGAGGGCTGTTCGCGTACGACAACGGACCTGTCGTCGTGGTACGAGATCGACGTCCAGTACCCGACCATGACCGGCAAACGGATGGTCGTGGGTGGCGAGTGCTGCAGCTGGGCGCACGTCGTTGCCTTCGTGGAAGCGACGCGAACGGCGGACCAGCGTCCATCCGTCCGTCTGATCTAGCCCTGTCTGGGTACGGCCGAGGTGGCGAGTCGATGGCGTCCGCGGACACGCAACGCGATCATCCCGGTTGTCAGGGCAGCGAAAAGCAGCATGCCAATGGTCGGAATGACGACGGGATGGAGCCGCCAGGGAGCTGAAGGCAAGGCTCCCGGGACAGACCTCGCCATCCCTGCCGCGGGGAAGGTGATCACCCCCGAGACCGACTGCTCGAGCAGGCCGCTGCGCACCGTAAACCGGCCGTTCCAGGGCCCCGTTGGGATCCGCGTATCCAGCCGCACGGCAAGTGTCGTTGACGCCCCGATCTCGAGTGTCACGATGCGCTCGGCGGGAATCAGCGCCGTGCTCAGGCCCCCGGGCCCGCCCGTGAGGCTGAGGGTGCCGGACACATCGAGCGCGCGCTGACCGGTGTTGTGTACGGCAGCGGTGACGACCGGGACCCCGCTTGCATCGCGTTGAGCTGTCAGCGTGTCGACCCCGAAGTGCGCTGCGCCGGCTGTGCCGCCTGGTCCGACGGACACGTACATGCGGATGCCGACGCGATTGACCTGGACGACACCGCCGCCGGCAGGTGCCGACCGGACCTCGACCCACACGATGGCGTATTGCTCGCCCAGTGGCGCGTCTTCCGGAACAGCGAGGCTGACGGTCGCCTGCGCTCGCCCGTTCGCCGGGATGTCACGGGCGGCCGGGGAAGCGGTCGTCCACGATGACAAGTCGTTCGCTGTCCGGCCGTCGGCGCCGACAAATGAGCCGTCGACGATAGCTGCCGCAGCGGCAAAAATCTCAACGTGCACGTCGTTTCGGCTGGCATTCGTGATTTCGAGCCGGCGCTGAATCGCGGCGCCTGGCGCGAGTTCGTCGACGATGTAGAGCCGCGCTCTCGGATCACCGGCGGCGACGGTGGGCACGTCGATCAGACGAACGCCGATGCTCCCAATCGTGGGGTCGGGGGAGTCGACAGTCGCGGAGGCGACGCCAGGCGCGACGGCGACGATGACTGCCGCCGCAACGAATGCCGCCGCGATGGTGGCGCTACGAAACTGAATGGGTTATCACCGCGGAATAGACACCTGCCGCAATGCCGCCCGGGACAAGGACGGTGATTGTCGGGTTCCAGGTTGCCGAGTTATCGC
>JAVEEB010000053.1 GCA_030840665.1 Frankiaceae bacterium
CCATGCCGAACGCGAAACCCGTGTAGATGTCGGTATCGATGCCCACGGCACGCAGCACGCCGGGGTGGACCATGCCGCACCCCCCGAGCTCGATCCAGCCCTCGGAGGAGCAGGTGCGGCACGGCTCGGCATCAGGCAGCGTCGAGGCGCCGCGGCACACGAAGCAGACGAGATCGAGCTCGGCGCCGGGCTCGACGAACGGGAAGTAGGCAGGCCGCAGCCGCGTCACGATGCCCTCGCCGAACATCGCACCGACGAACGCATCGAGCGTGCCCTTCAGGTGCGCCATCGTGATGCCCTCGGCGACCGCGAGGCCCTCGACCTGATGGAAGACCGGCGTGTGCGTCGCGTCCAGCGGGTCATTGCGGTAGGTGCGGCCGGGGCAGACGACGTACACGGGCAGGTCACGCGCCAGTAGCGAGCGGATCTGCACGGGAGACGTGTGCGTGCGCAGAAGCAGGCCCGAGTCGGGCGGGTCGATGTAGAGCGTGTCGGCCTCGGCCCGCGCGGGGTGATCCGCGCCCATGTTGAGGGCGTCGAAGTTGAACCACTCGTGCTCGACCTCGGGGCCTTCGGCCAGCTCGTAGCCCATGGCAACGAAGACGTCGGTGATGCGCTCGGCGATCGTCGTCAGCGGGTGCCGGGAGCCGACCGGCCGGCGGGCGGCGGGCAGCGTGACGTCCACCCGTTCCTCGGCCAGGACGCGGGCGTCCTTCTCCGCTTCGAGTTTTTCGAGCCTTTCGTCGTACGACAACTGCATGGCAGTGAGCGCGACATTGACCCGCTTCCCCGCGTCCGCCTTGGCCTGCGGCGGCAGCGCGCCGATCTCGCGGCGACCCAATGCAACGGGCGAACGGTCGCCGAGGTGGGCCACGCGGGCCTCGCGGAGCGCGTCGAGGCTGTCGGCGGCGGCGAAAGCGGCGCAGGCGGCGGCGGTCGCTGCGTCGAGGGACGCCGGAGACAGGGCGGTGGGGAGCTTCGGGTCGTACGGATCGTTCGGTCCGGACATCAGCCATCTTTCGCGCGCAGGAACGTCGGCAGTCTAGGCGGCGCGGCATGCGCGTCCGTCCGAGGAGGCCCGGCGGCGGGCCTCAGACGAAGCTGGGCGCGCCGGCGGGCAACGTAAATCGGAACTGCGCGCCGCCCTCGGGGCCACTCGTCACCTGGATCGCGCCGCCGTGCGCCTCGACGAGCCCCTTCACGATGTAGAGGCCGAGGCCGGTGCCGCCGCGCTTGGAGTCGCGCCAGAACTTCGTGAACACGCGGCTCAGCACCTCCGGCGGAATGCCGGGGCCCTCGTCGGAGACGGTCACCGCGGCCCCGTCGTCGTAGGGCTCGATGGCGATCGTGACGACACCCTCCCCGTGGCGCAGGCCGTTCTCGACGAGGTTGCCGAAGACTTGACGCACCTTGTCGGGGTCGGCCCACATCTCCGGCAACTCCCCTGTGGCGCTGAGGGTGAAGCGGTCGGGCGCCTCCCCCGCGGCGATGTGCCGGTCGAGCACGCTGCGGGCCGCGGCAGCAATGTCGACCACCTGCCGGCGCATTTCGAGGCGGCCGGCATCGATGCGCGACACATCGAGGAGTTCACTGATCAACCGCGTGACCCGGTCGGCATCGGCGTCGATCGTCTGGATCATCAGCTTGCGCTGCTCGTCCGTGAAGCGATCCCACTTGGCGAGCAGGGTGGCGGCGAAGCCCTTGACGCCGGTCAGGGGTGACCGGAGCTCATGGGCGACCGTCGAGATGAGGTCTGAGCGGCTGCGGTCCTGCCGGTCGCGCGCGGAGGCGTCGCGAAGGGTCACCACCAGCGCCTCGACGCGGCGATCCGAGTCGCGGTGGTACGACGCGGCGACCAGCAGCTCGCGGGGGGCGCCGCCGGCGGTGGGCTGCAGGGTCAGCAGCCGCTCGGGTTGGCCCGTCCGGATGGCGAGGCCGTCGAACGGCCGGGAGCACGTCCACCAGTCTCGACCGGCCGCATCGATGATGGGCAGGACCGAGCGGTAGTTCGCGCCGACAGCAGCATCGCGGCTGGTGCCCAGCAGGCGGGCGGCTGCGGAGTTGAGGACCGCGACGCATTGGTCGGCATCGACGATGACGACACCGTCGGGCAGCACTTCGTACGCCTCTGCGTCCCAGCTCTTCGTCATGCCACCTCCTCCGCGCGCGAGAGGGAAAGACTGCCTCGTCGCTGGGGCCTAAGCAACCCTAATGGCGCTGTGACCTGGCCGACGAATACAGACATATCGTCACAGCAGTCGCAAGATTGAGACTCTCCGCGGCGCCGTAGATGGGGATGCCGACCACTGTGTCCGCCAAGGCGAGGGTCGCGGGAGGCAGGCCCCAGGCCTCATTGCCGAACAGCCACGCCGTGGGTGCGCCGAGGCCACCGGAGTTGTCGAGCGCGAACAGGTCCGTCTCCGACTCCGCTTCGGTGGCGAGGACCTGGAGGCCCCCGTTGCGGAGGGCGGTCACCGCGTCGGCGGCTGAGACACCGATCACGAATGGCACGTGAAAGAGGCTGCCGGCCGAGGCGCGAACGGCCTTTGCGTTGTACGGGTCGACGCTGTCATCGGCGAAGATGACGGCATCCGCGCCGGCGGCATCCGCAGCGCGCAGGACCGTGCCGGCGTTTCCCGGGTCACGAATGGCGGCCAGGACACACACCAGCCGGGGGGCGAGACCGACGACGTCGGCCAGCGAGATATCGCGGAACTGGCAGACCGCAACGACGCCTTGGGGTGTGACCGTGTCGGTGGCAAGGGCCAGCTCGGCCTCGTCCACCAGGCTGACGCGGACGCCGGCGGCCAGAGCCGAGGCTTCGAGGTCGGCATGCTTCGCGGCAGTGCCAACGCCCAGGTACACGTCGACGACGTTCGCCGGGTCGGCGAGGGCCTCGCGGACGGCCTGTGGGCCCTCGGCGAGGAACAGACGCCGCTCATGACGAACGCCGCGCCGGGTCAGCTGCTTGAGGCTGCGGACCCGGCCGGCGCTCAGGGAAGTGCTGATCAGGCCGCCGTGCCGGCAGTGCCGGCCGTGGCGCCGCCGGTGCCGGCAGCAGCGACGGCCGCGCGAGCGACCTCGACGAGCGCGGCGAAAGCCGGCGCGTCGTTGACTGCCAGGTCGGCGAGGACCTTGCGGTCGACCTCGACACCAGCAAGGCCGAGACCCTGGATGAAGCGGTTGTAGGTCATCCCGTTCAGCCGGGCGCCAGCGTTGATGCGCTGGATCCACAGCTGGCGGAAGTCGCCCTTGCGCTTCTTGCGGTCGCGGTACTGGTAGGTCATCGAGTGGAGCATCTGCTCCTTGGCCTTGCGGTACAGGCGCGAACGCTGCCCGCGGTAGCCGCTGGCGCGCTCGAGAATGACCCTGCGCTTCTTCTGGGCGTTAACCGCCCGCTTGACGCGTGCCACGTGCTGTCTCCTTCATGGCGCCGGCGCTCATCACGCCGGCGGAACGTCGTAGTGCTGAGGGCGGCTACATGCCGAGAAGCTTGCGGGCCTTCTTGTCGTCGGCCGGGGAGAGCACGGTCTCGTTGTTGAGACGTCGCGTCAGCGCGGACGACTTGTGCTCGAGAAGGTGGTTGCGACCGGCGCGGCGGCGCATCAGCTTGCCGGTGCCGGTGACGCGGAAGCGCTTCTTGGCACCGCTGTGGGTCTTCATCTTGGGCATGTATCGCTCGCTTAAGTCGTGGCGTTCGTCAGGCGGACGTGGTGTCCGCTGGCGTCGCCTGCTCGGTCGTCGTTGCCTCAGTCACCTGAGTCGTCTCCTCGGCCACGGACGGAGAGCTTTCCTCCGGCGCTGCCGACGTCGTGCTGTCCAGCTCCTCGACCGGGGTCGCGGTGTCCTGCTCGGACGCGCGGGCCGGGGCCTCGTGGTCCGTCGTGTCCTTGCCGCTCGCCTTGAGGCGGGCTGCCTGCTCCTTCACGTCCCGGTTCGGCGCCATGACCATGGTCATGTTGCGGCCGTCCTGGCGTGCCGGCGTCTCGACGTGGCCCAGGTCGATCACGTCTTCCGCGAGGCGCTGGAGCAACTTGAAGCCCAGCTCCGGCCGCGACTGCTCGCGTCCACGGAACATGATCGTGACCTTGACCTTGTCGCCCGCAGTCAAGAACCGGACGACGTGACCGCGCTTGGTCAGATAGTCGTGCGGGTCGATCTTGGGGCGAAGCTTCATTTCCTTGATGACGGTGTGCGCCTGGTTACGGCGCGCTTCGCGCTCTTTCTGAGCCGTCTCATACTTGAACTTGCCGAAGTCCATGAGACGGCAGACCGGCGGGCGTGCGGTGGGAGCGACCTCGACGAGATCGAGCTCCGCCTCCTCGGCCAGCCGTAGCGCGTCTTCGATGCGTACGATGCCGACCTGCTCACCGCCTGGTCCGACCAGACGGACCTCGGGAACACGGATCCGCTCGTTGATGCGGAAATCGACGCTGATGGGGCCTCCTCGTTGCCTGCTGATGTGCCGACCAGTCGCGTTGCCTGCCCGTGAAAACGGAAAAGCCCCGCACACACGCATGCGGGGCACGTCGAACCCGCGCCGGCAAATACCGGCGCAGCGATACACAAACCATCGTTAGACGGCTCATGACCGGGAACCCGTCAGCCGTGGGGCCGAAGCAGGTGGGAGACGTGATCTCCGCTTAGCGCACACCTGTCCCGCGGACGGAACAGATAGGTCGTCGCCCAGCGTAACACGGTCGGCGCCAAACCCCGCGAGTCCGGACGGACACCGTTGTCTACACGCGAGCGGTCGGGCGCTCAAAATCGATCAAGGTGAGTCACCTGCCGTCGATACGACTCCCATGCGGCTGAAGCGACCCACTGTCACGCTGAGGATGCGACTCGTCCTCGGGCTGTTGCTGGCTGGGCTCTTGCCGCTCACGGCGGGCACGGCGTTGCTGCTCCAGCAGGCGGATGGGCAAGACCGGGCAAGGGCGCAGTCGCTCGCCTCGGACAAGGCCACGGGTGCCGCAACGGCACTCGCCGACGCCTTCCGCGAACAGCACTACCGCCTGTTGCTCGCCGCGGACAACGAAGTGCTCATTTCCTGGTACGTCCGGCCCGCTGAGCGCGCAGCCCTGCGCGAGACTCTCGACGCCGACATGATCCATGTGTACGCCCTCGAGCCGGAACGCACGGACGAGGCCTGCTTCATTGATGCCGGGGGTCGCGAGTGGGCGCGCATGGTGTCCGGCGAAGCGGCTCCCGTGTCCGACCTGTCCGCCGACGAGACCCAATCCCCCTTCTTCGCCACCGGTATCGGGGCAGCCAAGGGCACCGTCGTCCAAGGGGCGCCGTACATCTCCGGTGACACGAACCGCTGGGTCGTCCCGAACGCGACACCCATCGTGGTGGCCGGAAAGACCGTCGCGATCCTGCACTTCGAGACGCCGATCGAAGGCCTCCGACAGCTGCTGAAACGCTCCTTGGGAGCAGGCGTGACGGCCCGCATCGTGGACCGGGCAACCGGCGCCGTCATCGCGGACACAGCCGGCGAGGCCGTCGTCGCGGACGCCTTCACCGTCGCGGCTGCACCGAAGGGCATCGCCGCCTCGGCAACCGATATTGCGGTCGACCCGGATAACGCCAACAACTGGACCGTCGAGACGACGGTCATCACGGCGCCTCGCTCCCTGCCGGCGGCACTGCTGCGCATCGGACTGCTCGCCGCGGTGTCGGTCCTCCTCCTGCTGGTCGGAGCGTTCCTGTTTGCCCGCGCCATCACCGGGCGTGTCCGGCGGGTCAGTGCAGCCCTGCACGCGATCGCGGCGGGCGACCTGACCACCGAACTTCCTGAGGCATCCGACGACGAACTCGGCGACATGGTGCGCGGGGCTCAGGCGGCGACAGACACCTTGCGCCGGACCATGGGCGTCCTGAGCGACAACGTCGTCATCCTCAACAACGCCGCGGTGGCGCTGACGGAAAGCGCGCAGCACGGCGAGACGAGCATCAGCCGTATGGCCACGGAGGCGGGTACCGCCAGCGAGAGCGGGAGGAGCGTCCGCGACGGCATCCAGGCGGCGGCGGCCGGCGTCGCCGAGATGACCGCGAGCATGCATGACGTGGCGCGCAGCGCGGCCGACGCCGTACGCGTGGCAGACGACGCGAGCGCAACGCTGCAGACGAGCGACGCCGCGGTGGCAGATCTGCAGGACTCCTCGCGGGCGGTCATGGAGTGCGTCGACCTCATTCGTTCCGTCGCCGACCAGACGCGACTGCTTGCCCTCAACGCAACCATCGAGGCCGCGCGAGCCGGCGACGCCGGACGCGGGTTCTCCGTCGTGGCCGCGGAAGTCAAGCAACTGGCGGCGGTCACCGCTGACACGACCGAACGCATCACCGCGCTGGTCACGGCGATCGCGGCCAGCGGCGACAGCACCGCCCAATCGCTGTCAGGCGTGGACACGATCATGCGGCGCGTGCTCGATTCACAGCACATGATCGCCGCGGCAACCGAACAGCACTCGGTCACCGGCAACGACGTCACGCGCCGCGTTCTGACGGCCGCCATGACGGCGGACGGCATGGCGACCTCGATCGACGACGTCGCCCAGCAGGCCCGCGCGGCGTCACAGGTCGTGGCCGAGGCCAACGACGCGGCCCGCCAGCACAGCCTCGTCTCAGCCGACCTCGCCGCGATCCTCGCCGACTTCCGCTACTGATCGTCGTCGCCGCGCGCCGGTCGCGCGGCGCCCCGT
>JAVEEB010000054.1 GCA_030840665.1 Frankiaceae bacterium
CCCGGCGACCGGTTCATCGCCCAGCAGCTCAAGAACATCGCCGGCCGCACGCCGGTGATCGCCATCGTCACGAAGTCCGACCTCGTGAGCGACCGCCAGCAGATGGCGGCGCAATTGATGGCCGTCAACGACCTCGGGTCGTGGGCCGAAGTCGTGCCCGTGTCGGCGGTCACCGACGACCAGACGGAGCTGCTCCGCGACCTGTTCATCGCGCGGCTCCCCGAGGGCCCGCCCCTGTACGTCGACGGCGAGCTCACCGACGAACCCGAGCTGATGATGGTCGCCGAGCTCATTCGGGAGACAGCGATCGAAGGCGTGTTCGACGAGCTGCCCCACTCGATCAACGTGGTCATCGAGGAGATGGCCCCGCGGCCCGGCAAGGACCTTGTCGACATCTCGGCGGTTCTCTACGTCGAGCGCGATTCCCAGAAGGGGATCATCATCGGCACGGGCGGCGAGCGTCTCCGCGAAGTCGGCACCGAGGCTCGCCACAAAATCGAAGCCCTGCTCGGGTCTCGCGTGTACCTCGACCTGCGGGTGAAGATCGCGAAGGATTGGCAGCGCGACCCGAAGCAGCTGCGCCGGATGGGCTTCTGAGACCCCGCGGGGGCAGATTTCCTTACCGGTAACGTTTTCTGTGACTCGACTCACAGCGCGAGATGGAACTCCGGCGCTCTGTTGGGCATTGCTATAGGTGTACGAAGCCCAACACAGACAGCCGAAAGGATCAGCATGCTTCCCCTCCCCGCCCTTCCGCAGCTGCGGCGCGGCCAGCTCTCCGCCGGCCTCCGCGAGGCCTTGCGCCGGATCGACTCGTTCACCCGCACCACGTTCGACCTGCGGACGCCGTCGTACCGCGACTGAGCCGTCGTACCGCGATTGACCCGCACCATCAGGCCCGGGGGCGCCGCGCCTTGTCCAGCAGCTCCTGGGCCTTCTGTTCGGCCCGTTTGGCCAGGTCGAGGCCCATCCGGGCATCGCTCAACGCGTGCTCGGACAGCCGCAGCAGGTCCTCGGCGGACCGTCGCTGATCGTGGGCGGCGGCCAGCGCCGCTGTCGCCTCCTCGACCCGCTTCAGTTGGGCGGCCGCGGCTCGTTCAGCAGCAACCCGTTCGCGTTCGGCCGCCGCTCGTTCACGCGAGGTCGGCCCGGTCCGAGTCGGCGCCTCCTTCGTGCCCTGGCCGGCCGCATCGCCCGTGCCGCGGGCGGGCCGGTCGGGCGCGAGGTCCGGCACGGTCGACAGGCCGAAGGCACCGAACCCGGCGTACGAGAGCGGCTCCGTGAGCGTCGCCCGGCGGAGCTGTTCGGCCAACCCCGCGTCGGCGACCGCGGCGTCCAGCGACGAGGACACGGCGGCCAGCAAGTCCGCGGTCACCGTGCGGCCCGCTTGGGTGGCCAGGTCCGCCGCGGCCGCGACCAGCTCGTCCGTCAGGGCGCGGCGGTCACTGCCGAGGCTGCGCAGGACGTCGGCCCGCCCCGCCTGCTGAGCTCGGCGAAGTTCGGCCCCGAGCGTCAGCAGGTCTTCGACCGCCTCGCGGCGGGCCCGCACCAGCTGGTTGACCAACCAGGCGCCGACCGTGGGACGGCGGAGCGCCTTGACGCGAACACGGTCGGGCGCGGGGCTCGCCTTCGCGAGCGCGTCGCGCGCGGCGATGAACTCCTCCGGCGCGAGCGTGAAGAGCTGATCGACGTCGTCGCTCATCGTCCTGCCCCACCTCTCGCCGTCGCTCGGCTGCCCACCGTATCGGGGAGGCCGCCCGCGTTCGGCCTGTCGGCGTGGCCGAGCGGGCCCGGGACGGGGACAATCGCCGCGTGACCCTCTACCGAGACGACGGCGTCGTCCTGCGCACGCAGAAGCTGGGGGAGTCCGATCGCATCATCACCCTGCTGACGCGCCGTCACGGCCGAGTGCGCGCGGTTGCCAAGGGTGTCCGTCGTACCAAGAGCAAGTTCGGTGCCCGCTTGGAACCGTTCACGCATGTCGACCTGCAGCTGTATCAGGGGCGCCAGCTGGACATCGCGACGCAAGCGGAAGCGATCAGCTCGTACGGGGAGGGCATCGTCGACGACTACGGCCGCTACACGAGCGGCGCCGCGATGCTCGAGATGACCGAACGGCTGACGGAGGAACGCGAGCCCGCGATGCGGATGTTCCTGCTGTTGATCGGCGGGCTGAAGGCGCTCTCGTCCGCGGAGCATGACCCTGGGCTGGTGCTGGACGCGTTCCTGCTGCGGGCGCTCGCCGTGTCGGGGTATGAGCCTTCGCTGACGATGTGCGCGCGGTGCGGGTTGCTCGGGCCGCACCGCTGGTTCGCTGTCGCGGCGGGCGGGTCGGTCTGTGACGACTGCCGGCCGGCCGGCTCCGCGACCATTCGCGAGGACACGATCGGCCTCCTGGCGTCGTTGCTGGGCGGCGACTGGGAGACGGCCGACGCCAGCGACGCGAGGTCCCGCCGGGAGGCGACGGGGGCCGTCACGGCGTACCTGCAGTGGCACCTGGAGCGCAGCTTGCGCGCGCTGCCGTTGGTGGAGCGCACGTGACGCGTCGTACCGACATCGTGCCGCCGCCGCCCCATGAGTCCGGCGTCAAGCCGCCCCCGATCCCTCTCGAGTTCGTGCCCGGCCACGTCGCGATCGTCATGGACGGCAACGGGCGCTGGGCGAAAAAGCACGGGCTGCCGCGCACGGAGGGTCACGCGCGCGGCGAGGCGGCGCTCATGGATGTCATCTACGGCTGTATCGAGATCGGGGTGCAGCACATTTCGGCGTACGCGTTCTCGACGGAGAATTGGAAGCGGTCGCCCGACGAGGTGCGCTTCCTCATGAACTTCAACTCGGACGTCCTGCGGCGGCGGACCGACGAGCTGCACGCGATGAACGTGCGAGTCCGGTGGGCCGGCCGCGAACCCAAGCTGTGGAAGGCGGTTGTGCGCCAACTGCAGCGCGCGGAGGAGATCACCCGCGACAACGACGGGCTGACGCTGACGATGTGCGTCAACTACGGCGGCAGGGCGGAGATCACGGATGCGGTGAGCGCGATCGCGCGTGACGTGAAGGCGGGTGTCCTCCGGGCGGACCGCATCGACGAGCGGGTCATCGAGCGCTACCTCGACGAGCCCGACATGCCGGACGTGGACCTGTTCGTGCGGTCGTCGGGGGAGCAGCGGATCTCGAACTTCCTGCTGTGGCAGTCCGCGTACGCCGAATTCGTGTTCGCGGACACGCTGTGGCCCGACTTCGACCGGCGCCACTTGTGGAAGGCGATCGAGGAGTACGCGAGCAGGGACAGGCGGTACGGCGGCGCCGTCCCGAACCAGCCGGAGTGACCGCAGGCTAGCCGGTGGTCAGGTGGTCGACGATCCAGGTGGTGTCCTTGGCGGCGGCAGCCGAATCGCCACCAACGAAGACCATCACCATCGAGGTGTCCTCGGGGATGAAGACGATGCTCCCGATGAAGGTCGCACTGGACATTTCGGCGATGACGCCCGTGCGCTGGCCGATCGTGCGCTGAGTCACGCTGACCACCGTCACTCCGTTGGCCGTTTTTCCTCGCGCTGCCTCAAGATTGGCGGCGAAGGTCTCTGCGGTGATCCCGGAGGCATTTCCGAAGGAGGCTATGGCGGCGCCCTCGTGGTTGCCCTTTTCCGCCCCACGGAAATCGATGAGCGACGCCGATCCCATGAAGCCGCGCATCTGCCTCATGACCGCGTCGCTTTCCGTGGTGCTGGGCTTGCTCCACCCGTTCGGAGTGTGCATGGTCACGTCGGCGACCGTTACCACCGGGCCCAGGCTGCTTCTGTTGAGCGTCCAGCCGGCTCCGACGACGGCGCAACCGATCGCGACGGCGATGGCGATGCGCTTCGTGTGGCTCTGCGGGGGTGTCGTGGGAGTGAACGGCTGCGCGTAGCCCTGCGCGGGAACGCCACCGTAGGGCGCCTGTCCGTACGGGGGTTGGACGTAGGGCGCTTGGCCATACGTGGGCTGCGCGCCGTACGTGGGCTGCGGAGCACCGTACGTGGGCTGGGCGCCGTACGTGGGCTGCGGAGCGCCGTAGGCGGGTGGCGTCGCGCCGGCCCACTGGGGCGCCGGCACGCTGGGTGCTGGGCCTCCGACGGGCGCGTAGCACTGGCTGCACCATTGGGCGCCCTCGGGCACGGTGGCCTGGCAAGCTGAGCAACGCATGTTTCATGATCGGCACGGCGCCCTCGCGCTTGATGGGCCTTTTGGCGCAGGCGCGCAAACGTTCCGGTCGGCTCAGCGGGAGCGGCGCGCCCGGTTCGTGGCGGTCGTCGGCTCGCTGCCGCGCACGAACGCCAGGAGCCTGTCGACCGAGCCGTGGTCCGTGCGATCCGTGGAGCGATGGTCCTGCCGGTCCGCGAAGTCCTGCAGAGAGGCGGCGATCACGCGCAACTCGGCGAGCCCGTGCGCGAGGAGCAGGTCCCGTCCGCCGGACTTCGGCAAGCCGGCGACCGAGCCCGTGTGGGTCAGGCAGAGCGCCCCGGAGGAGGCCAGCTCGTCGAGATTCTCCCCACGCCCCAAGGCCAGCGACAGGTCGGTGAGCGCGTGGGGCAGGACATCCACGACGTAGGTACAGACGCCGCAAACGGGATGGGGCGACGGCCAGGTCGGGCCGCGATCGTCGAGCGTGCGCAGGACGTCGGCGTACAAGATGGCGATCGACGAGCGGCCGCCGTCGGCGGTGGCGATGCGGACGGCGCGTTCGAGGTGGGCGGCACACCAGCCGTGGGTGGCACGCAGCTCGTCACGGGCGTCCGGATCGGTGACAGCCTCCCCGACGAGCGACGCCAGCAGCGCATCCGCTGCGGCGGCTTCCGCGAGGCAACCGGCGCAGGCGCCGGGCTTCAGCAAGCGGCGGGCAGCAATGGGAGTGCGCGGGCGAGCTCTGGTGCGACCGAACACGGGGTCACGTCCTATGCATCGGGGCAGTCGCGGCACAGCCCGAAGACCTCGACAGTATGCGCAGGGTCGCGGAATCCGTGTCTCTTCGCAACCGCGTGGGCCCACTGCTCGACCGCGTCAGCGGCCACCTCGACAGTTTTGCCACAGGAACGGCAGATCAGATGGTGGTGATGCCGGGTGCCGCAGCGACGGTAGAGGGCCTCGCCGCTCTCGGTTCGCAGGACGTCGACATCGCCCGTGTCGGCGAGGGTCTGCAGCGCCCGGTAGATGGTGGCGAGCCCGATCGGCGTGCCGGCGGTGCGCAGGTCGGCGTACAACTCCTGCGCACTGCGGAACGCCTCCTCGTCGGCGAGGGCTTGGAGGATGACGTCCCGTTGGCGCGTCATAGCGTCGCGTTGAGTGTCGCGACGACGGCCCACGTGAAGCCGAGGCCGAGGAACGTGAACACGAACGTCGCCTTGCTCGGCACGCGGCTGTGCGCCTCGGGGAGGATGTCCGATGTTGCGATGTAGAGCAGGAATCCCGCGAAGAATCCCAGGTACAGCCCGAGGAATCCGTCGGGGATCGTGAACAGCTTCGTCGACGCCGCGCCGACGAGGGGAGCGATCGAGTCGGCGATCAACATGAGCCGAGTGCGCCGCGCCGTGTTGCCGTGCGCGCTCATGATCCCGACGGTGTTGATGCCGTCGGAGAAGTCGTGCGCGATGACAGCCAGGGCGACGACGGCGAGGGTGGCGGCGCTGTGGGTCTGGGCGGCGATGCCGATGGCGATCCCGTCCATCACCGAGTGCAGCGCCAAGCCGGCCGCGGAGATCAGGCCCACCTGTGGGTGGTGATGCTCGCCGTACGCTCCTTCGTGGCCGTGGTGCAGAGCGAGCGCACGCTCCACGACGTGCAGCACCATGAAGCCCGCGATGAACATCAGCATCGCGGCGGGCACGCCGATCCACAGTTCGCCCGACAGCTTGAAGACCTCGGGCAGGAGGTCGAAGGCCACCACGCCCAGCACGACCCCGGCCGTGAACCCGAGCACGAGATGCATGCGCCGCGCCTGATGCAAGGCGAACAGGCCGCCCCCGAAGGTCGAGAGCACGGTGATGGTGGCGAACACGAAGACCATGGGTCCGACAATACAGGGATTGAGAACCGTTATCACTATCGGCCTAACGACGACCACGCCCCGTGGACCCGACCACACCGGCGCTAGCCTGCTGCTCCACGCAAAGGAGTGCCCATGTACGCCGTCTTCCGGTTCGACGTACCCGCCGATGACGCGAGCTTCACGCAGGCGGCAGCGCCCGCCCTCGACGCGTTGCGGGCCTCCACCGGCTGCCTGTCGGCCGCACTCGTCCGGGCCGTCGAAGACCCTGCGCTGTGGTTGCTCATCGCCCAATGGGAGGGCGTCGGTGCCTACAGACGAGCTATGGGTTCGTACGACGTGAAGCTGTACGCACACCCGTTTCTCGTCCGCGCTCGCCCCGACGAATCGGCCTTCGAGGTCATCGAGCACCGCTGACGATGGGCAGTAGGGCAAAGCCGAGCCGCTCGTAGATCGCGATCGCGTGCGTGTTGTTCCCTTCGTACCAAAGGCCGACGCGCGCGTGGTCGCGGAGCAGCTCGTCGGCTGTCCACCCGAGCAGCGCCTCGCCGAGGCCGCGCCCCCGGTGCGGGACAGCGACGGTGAGCGACGCCACGAAGCCGACGTCGGGTGACCCCGACGAGTCGACGATGCAGGCGATGAGTCGACCCGCGTCGTCGCGGACCCCCGCCCAGCGACGCGCCTTGGGCGAGGACGGTCGCGTGGACGCGTGGGGAAAGGCGGCGTCCAGCAGGGCATCGATCTCGTTGGCAGCAGATGCCGGCAGCCAAGCCGCGCCGGAGAACGGCGTCCCGAGTGCCCTGTCGCGCCATCCGAAGCCCCAGGGGGTGATGTCGGTGCTCAGTGTGGCGGCCGACGTGCGGGGCACCGCGATGTGTTCCTCGGCCGACGCGCGGGGGAGCGCCGGCACGAGACGGGCGACGTCCTCATCGGGGCCGAGGGTGATCCACGAGGGAGCGTCCCAGTAGTCGTAACGCAGCGCGACCGCCGCGCCGTCGGCGAACGCGCTGGACCCGCCCGGCACGCGGTAGGGCAGCGTGTGCGCGATCAAGGGGTGGTCGTTCGAGGCCGCGCGGACCTCCTCGTCGTCGATCAGTTCTCGCATCCCGCTATCGTCCATGAGCGAGCAAGGGCCAATCTCCGGCCCCTGCCGCGCACTCGCCGACCGCCAGCCGGATGGAGCAGCCTTCAATGGCCGACCGCATGGACACCATCGTCAGCCTCAGCAAGCGACGGGGCTTCGTTTACCCGTCCAGCGAGGTGTACGGCGGCCTCCGCGCCTCCTGGGATTACGGCCCGCTCGGCGTCGAGTTGAAGAACAACGTCAAGCGGCAGTGGTGGCGCGCGATGGTGCAACAGCGCGACGACATCGTCGGCCTCGACTCGTGCGTCATCCTCGCCCGCGAGGTGTGGGAGGCGTCGGGTCACGTCAACGCGTTCGTCGACCCGCTCGTCGAGTGCCAGAGCTGCCATAAGCGCTTCCGCCAGGACCACCTGGAGGAGGAGAAGGGCAAGGCGCTCGCCGACATCGCGTGCCCCAATTGCGGCAACAAGAACAGCTGGACCGAGCCGCGCATGTTCAACGGGCTGCTCCGCACGTTCCTCGGTGCGACGGAGGACGAGTCCGGCCTCGCATACCTGCGGCCCGAAACCGCACAGGGCATCTTCATCAACTTCCTCAACGTGCAGCAGAGCTCGCGCAAGAAGCCGCCGTTCGGCATTGCCCAGCAGGGTAAGAGCTTTCGCAATGAAATCACTCCCGGCAACTTCATCTTCCGCACGCGCGAGTTCGAGCAGATGGAGATGGAGTTCTTCGTCCCGCCGGGCAGCGACGAGGAATGGCACCAGTACTGGATCGACGAGCGGATGGCTTGGTACAAGGACCTGGGCCTCAACTCCGAGCGCCTGCGCATCTTCGAGCACCCGGCCGAAAAACTGAGCCACTACTCGAAGCGCACGGTCGACATCGAGTACAAGTTCGACTTCACCGGCACCGAATGGGGCGAGCTCGAGGGCATCGCGAACCGCACCGACTTCGACCTCACGACGCACTCGAAGGCCAGCGGGTCCGACCTGTCGTACTTCGATCAGGCCAGCGGCGAGCGCTACACGCCGTACGTCATCGAGCCGGCCGCCGGTGTCGACCGTTGCGTGCTGACGTTCATGCTGGACGCGTACGACGAGGACGAAGCGCCCACCGGTCAGGGCGGCGTCGAGAAGCGCACCGTGATGCGCCTCGACCCGCGTCTCGCACCCGTCAAAGCCGCCGTGCTGCCGCTGTCGCGCAACGAGCGACTCTCTCCCGCAGCCAAGGATGTCGCGGCGACGCTGCGCAAGCGCTGGAACGTGGACTTCGACGACGCGGGCGCGATCGGCCGTCGCTACCGTCGCCAGGACGAGATCGGCACGCCGTTCTGCGTCACGATCGACTTCGACACCCTCGACGACCAGGCCGTGACGGTCCGCGACCGCGACACGATGAACCAGGAACGAGTCAGCCTCGACCGGCTCGACATGTACCTCGTGGAGCGACTGCCCGGCGTGTGACCCACTGCCGGCGCACACGGGCAGCGGGTTCGTGCCGGGATTGCGACGGATAAGTCGTGCTGCCGCGGCGCAGCCTGCGATGCTCGTTCCAGAGAGGTCGGTGAGGCCGCATGACGGACGAAGAAGCGATGCCGCTTTCCGGCCGCGTCGTCGGTGTCACAGCAGAGCGGCGCAAGGGCGAGCTGACCGCGTTGCTCGCCCGCGCCGGGGCGAGCGTCATCGAGGCCCCCGCCATGCGACTGGTGCCGATCGAGGACGACACGGAAGCGCGCGCCGCCACCGAGGCGTGCCTCGCCGCACCGGTCGATTACGCGGTCGCGATGACCGGAGTGGGGTTCCGCGGCTGGCTCGCCGCCGCCGACACGTGGGGGCTGGGCGAGCACCTGCGCGGCACCCTGGCCGACGCCGAGATCCTCGCTCGCGGTCCGAAAGCGCGTGGGGCCATTCGGGGGGCGGGTTTGGCGGAGTCGTGGCACGCGAAGTCCGAGGCCTCCGACGAGGTGCTCGCCCACCTGCTGACCCTGCCGCTGGCCGGTCGGCGCGTCGCCGTGCAGCTCCACGGCGAGCCTCTGCCCGACTTTGTACGACCGTTGCGCGCGGCGGGCGCCGACGTCATCGAGGTGCCGCTCTACCGATGGGAGCCGCCGGTCGACGTGGCGCCGGTGCGCGAGCTGATCGCGGCACTCGTCAACGGCGGAGTGTCGGCCGTCGCGTTCACCAGCGGACCACAGGTCCATGTCCTCTTCGACCTGGCGCGCGAAAGCGGGCACCTGCCGGAGGTCATCGACGCGTTGCGGCACAGCGTCCTGCCCGCGGTCATCGGTCCCGTGTGCGCGAGGCCGCTGCAGGCGGTCGGCATCGAGGCGGTCTGGCCGGAACGCTTCCGGCTGGCGGACTTGGCCCGGCTCGTCATCGACGAACTCAGCGTGCCGTCACCGGCCTGACGTCAGGTCGCGAAGTGTTGCCCCAGGAAGCGCACCTGATCGGGCGCAACGGCTCGCCAGAAGCCGTCGTCGTGGCAGCCCGGCGAGATCCCTCCCACCGCCGTGGGCAAGAGGGGCTGCAGCTGTTGCACCACGCCGCGGAACGGATCCAGGTCACCGCAGTCGAAGCGCACCGGCGTGTCCCGCAGCAGCGCGACGTGTCCGGCGACGTCGTGCGCCTTCCAATCCGCTTCGTCGTCGAAGGTGTCGGCGTGGGCACTCCTCGCCTCGGCATACGTCCACCAGAACGCGGGGCTCGCCGCCACCACCCCACCGAACATTTCCGGTGCGGTCTCGGCCGCGAGCAGCGCCCCGTACCCACCCATGGACCAACCGAGGACGGCGGTCGACGTACGCGCCCCGCCCAGTCCCCGGTCGCGTAGCAGCGGCACGAACTCGTCGAGGACCATCGTCAGCGGGTCGGCCCCGGTCGCGCGGCGGTGCCAGTACGTCGAGTCGCCCCCGTCCACAGCGGCAACCGCGAACGGCGCGACCTGCCCGCGGGCCACTGCCTCGGCCACGAACTCGGCGAAGCCCATCGAGATCACCGCGTCCGCCGACCCGCCGCGCCCGTGGAGCGCGACGACGACCGGCATGGGACCGGTGTGCCCAGGGGGCGTGGCGATCGCATACCGCACGTTGCCGCCAACGGCGCGCGACGCCAGGACGCCGCGGCTGACGACGCTGCCGGCCGCCGGGGCGCCAACACCCCGGCAACCGCCCAACAGCCGAGGCAGCACTGCCGGGTGGGCGTCGTTGAGCGCCCAGCCGCCGCCCAGCGCGGCCGCCGTCCCACCGAGGAGCAGTGATCGTCGGCTGATGTGCACGTGTCTCCTCGTGATCGTCTGGCAGTGACACGAGCGAGCGTCCATCGAGGATGCAAAGGGGAAGTTGGGGGAGAATTGCTCCATGGAAGCCGCTATCCCCGACCCCGGCGCCGATTACGTCGCCCCGGACGACCACGTCGACGCGATCCAGCGCGTGCTCGCCAGCGACAAGGAGGCGGGCGAGCCCTCGCAGGCGACCATCCCCCATGCCCTCTCGCATTACATCCTCGATGGCGACAACGAAGACCTCGACGACCCGCTTCTCGTCGGCGCGGATGGCCGGCCTCTCGACACGTGGCGCGAGGGCTACCCGTACGCGCACCGGATGACCCGGTCCGAGTACGAGCGCGAGAAGCGGCTTCTCCAGATCGAATTGCTCAAGCTCCAGAGCTGGGTCCGCGACACCGGGCAGCGGCTCGTCCTCGTCTTCGAGGGCAGGGACGCGGCCGGGAAAGGCGGCACCATCAAACGCTTCATGGAACACCTCAACCCACGTGGCGCGACCGTGGTCGCGCTGGAGAAGCCGTCGGATCGCGAGCGCCGGCAATGGTTTTTCCAGCGCTACATCCAGCACCTGCCCGCAGCCGGGGAGATCGTCATGTTCGACCGGTCCTGGTACAACCGGGCGGGCGTCGAACGCGTCATGGGATTTTGTACGGATGCCGACTACGAAGCGTTCTTGCGGCAGGCGCCGATGCTCGAACGCATGCTGGTCGAAGACGGCATTTCCCTCGTGAAGCTGTGGTTCTCCGTGTCGCGCAACGAGCAGGCGACGCGTTTCACGATCCGCCGCATCGACCCCGTGCGCCGGTGGAAGCTGAGCCCCATGGACGTCGCGTCCCTCGACAAGTGGGAGGAATACACGGACGCGAAGGAAGCCATGTTCTTCTACACGGACATGCCCTATGCGCCATGGATCGTGATCAAGAGCAACGACAAGAAGCGGGCACGCATCGAAGCGATGCGGCACGTGCTGAGCTTGTACGACTACGAGGGAAAGGCGCACGCCGTCGTCGGCCGGCCGGACCGTCTCATCGTCGGCCGCGGTCGTGAGGTCTTCGAGCAAGGTGAGCGGCCCGACCGCGCGTTCCCGCCGCTGTAGCGAGCAAGTCACAGGGGCGTCGACTCAACTTTCCGCGCCGTCCGCCGACAGGAACGGGATGACCCGGACCACCTGGGCGTGATTGGCGAGGGAGACGAGGTGCCGGGACCGATACGCCGTGCCGCCGTCGCTCTCGCGCTGGTGGTCGCCGTTGTGGGGTCCCAGGCGCTCTTCGTCCATGGGGTCGGCGCCGGCTTCATCGCGATCATCACCGGAAACGCGAGCAACTGGACGGCGGCCGCGACCTTCCCTTCGTACGCGAGCACCGTCCTCGCCGGCTCACCGACCAGCGTCTACAGCGCCGACGATGCCGTCAGCACCGCGGCCAGCAGTTCCGCGACCGACTCGTCGGGCAACGCTCGCACCGGCACGTACGACGGCCCCACGAGCGGTCCCAGCCAGTGGTGGCGCTTCGACCAGGGCAGCGGGACGACGGTCTACGACCAGTCCGGCGGCGGCTTCAAGGGGACGCTCAGCAGCGGCGTGTCGTGGGCGGCCGGTAAGTACGGCTCGGGGGTCAACTTCCCCTCCGTGAACCTGGCGACCAACTACGTGACCTCGACCCAGCTGCCGATCCGCACCAGCCAGAGCTTCAGCGTCGCGGCGTGGGTGAACGTGGCGGACACGGCGGGGGTGCGCACCGCCGTCAGTGCCGGCACGACCGGATCCTTCAGCGGCTTCTACCTCAAGTACGACGCCGGCCAGTGGCGGTTCTCGATGCCGTTCACCGCCAGCACTGCGAACGGATCGATGGACCAGATCGGCGCGGCTGCGGGCAGCCCGGCCGGCCAGTGGGTGCACCTCGTCGGGGTGTACAACGCGTCGACGTACCTGATGACTTTGTACGTCAACGGCGTGTCGGTGGCCACCGGAACGCGCTCGACGGGCACCGGCGCGACCAACTGGGACGCAACGGGCGGCCTCACGCTCGGGCAGTCGCGCTATGGCTTCAGCAACCCGGGCATCGCGGCCGACCCCTGGTTCGGAATGATCGATGACGTGCGGTTGTACAACCGGGCGGTTTCGGCCTCCGAGGTCTCCACGATCTACGCCGGCACCGACACGCCGCCGGTCGCGGACTGGCGTTTCGACGACGGCGACGACGGCAACATGGCGAC
>JAVEEB010000160.1 GCA_030840665.1 Frankiaceae bacterium
AGTTCATGCGCGACATCTACTCCGCGAACCCGCACAACTTCCGGCTCACGTGTCCTGACGAGACCAACAGCAATCGCCTCGGCGCGGTGTTCGAGGTCAGCGACCGTGCCTTCATGGAGCGCGTCGATGAGACGGATGTCGCCTGCGGACCCAACGGCCGGGTCATGGAGGTGCTGAGCGAGCACAATTGCCATGGCTGGCTCGAGGGATATAACCTCACCGGGCGCCACGGGATGTTCGCGACGTACGAAGCCTTCGCCATGGTCAGCGCCTCGCAGACCGTGCAGCACGGCAAGTGGCTCGAGGAGGCGGCGCACCTGCCGTGGCGGGCCAAGGTGCCGAGCTTCAACATCCTGCTGACGTCCACCGCGTGGCGCAATGACCACAACGGTTTCTCCCACCAGGGCCCGGGCCTCATCAACGTCGTACTGACGCAGCGTGCGGACGTGGCGCGGGTGTATCTGCCGCCGGACGCGAACACACTGTTGTCGGTGGCGGACCACTGCTTCCGGTCACGTTCGTACGTGAACCTCATCGTCATCGACAAGCAGCCACAGCTGCAGTGGTTGACGATCGAGGAAGCCGAGGAGCACTGCAAGCTGGGCTCCGGCACGTGGGACTGGGCAGGCAACGACGACGGGTCGAGCGATCCGGACATCATCCTCGCGTGCGCCGGCGACGTCGTGACGATGGAGACGGTGGCTGCCGCGCAGATCCTCAAGGAACGGCTGCCGGACCTTCGCGTGCGTGTCGTCAACGTCGTCGACCTGATGGGACTGCAGCGTCCGAAGGACCACCCGCACGGCATGACGGAGACGTACTTCAAGGAGCTGTTCACGGATGACACGGACGTCGTGTTCTCCTTCCATGGCTTCCCGGGCGCGATCCACCAGCTCGTGCACGGCCGGCCGGACGCGGACCGTTTCCGGGTGCGTGGCTTCATCGAGCAGGGCACGACGACGACGCCGTTCGACATGACGGTGCGCAACAAGGCCTCGCGCTACCACCTCGTGATGGACGCCATCAACAACGCGAAGCGCACGCCGCGCGGAGCGACGGAGCTCATGGACTGGTGCCGGTCGCAGCTCGCTCGCCACGACGCCTACGTCGTCGAGCACCTCGAGGACATGCCGGAAGTGCGCGACTGGGTCCTCGGCGACCCGCTCGACGCGGCCTGACAAGTCCGCAAAATGGCGCGCCGCGCTATCAGTCGGCACATCGACTGGTTGGGCGGCGCGCTTCTTGTCGTGACTGCGGTCAGAGCGCGAGGGGCTGCACGTCGATGCTGCAGCCCACCTGTTCGCGGACGGTGTCGAGTCGGTCCCAATCCGCCGGGTGAAGGTTGGCGAGGGCCGCCGGGAACACACCGTCCAGTTCTTTGAGGATGTGCTCACGCAAGATGTCGAGGGCCGTCAGCAACTCGGGGGCCCACCCGGGCGGCGGCGTGCTCGCGCTGACGATGGAGTCGAGCACCCTGTCGAGCAGCCGATGTTCGGCGACCAGGGTTTGTATCTGCGCGGCGAATTGGACAGCCAGCGCGGGAAACAGCGCCTGCTCTTCGACGACCATGTGGGGCGCGAGCACGTAGAGGATGCGGGAGCAAGCAGTCTGCGCGGCCGAAAAGTCGTCCGCGTTGGCCGCGACTCTCGCATCGGCCACTTCCTCGAGGGCTGCGCCATGTTCTCGCGTGAGCAGATCAATGGCGGCGATCGCCTGGCACCCGCAGTATTCGCACATGTTTCGCCTCCCTGGTCCGGACACTGTCCGACCGCATCGTCGGCTGACGCACCCGCTGCGCGGTAGGGGCGATGGTCCCTAGACCACACAGTGACTATTGGCCCTGGCGGGGTGGCGTACGTCGGTGATGCAGTGCAGCTATGTCTCAGCAGGATCCGCTACTGCCCGTCGTCGGCGCCGGACTCGTCGTGCCGGTGCTCGACGGTCCCGATCGGCGCTACGTGAACCTCGACTGCGCGGCCACGGCGCCGGCGCTCGTGTCCGTCGCGGAGCGCGTGGTGGCGGCATTGCCGTACTACGGAAGTGTGCACAGGGGCGGTGGTTATCCGTCGCTCGTCACGTCCATGGCGTACGAGGCTGCGCGCGCGCAGATCGGCGACTTCGTCGGTGCGCGGGACGACGATGTCGTTGTCGTCACCCGGCACACGACGGACGCGTTGAACCTGCTGGCGCATGCCGTGGCCGCCGTGGACGGGCACGTCGTCCTCCTCGACATCGAACATCACGCCAATCTGCTGCCGTGGCGCAATGGCAAGCACACGTGCGTCCCGGCGGCGGCCACGTGGGCGCAGACCCGCGACCGCCTTGCCGACACGCTCGCCGCGCGCCCGACGGCTCTGCTGACGATTGCGGGGGCGTCCAACGTCACCGGCGAGGTCATCCCGCTGGACGACGTCGTCGCCCTCGCCAGGAGGTTCGGCGCCCGGCTCGCCGTCGATGCCGCCCAGCTGGCGCCCCACCGGCGGATCGACATGTCCGAGCAGGGCATCGACTACGTCGCCTTCTCGGGGCACAAGCTGTATGCGCCGTACGGGGCGGGAGCCCTGGTCGGCCGGCGCGACTGGCTCGACGCCGCTGACCCGTACCTGTACGGCGGGGGCACCGTCGAGTCCGTGGGTGACGACGACGCAGTCTTTGCGCCCGCGCCGCAGCGGCACGAAGGCGGCACCCCGAACGTGCTGGGTGCGATCGCGCTCGGGGCGGCCTGTGATGCCGTGTCGGAACTGCCGGAAGGCGCCATTGCGCGGCACGATGCCGCGCTCCTCGCGCGACTGGCGGACGGGCTCGCGCCGCTGGGTGACCGCGTGCGGGTGCACTCGATATTCACGGACCTCCCGGACCGGGTCGGCATTGCCTGCCTGACGATTCCCGCCGCCGACCCGGCGCTCATCGCCGCCATCCTGTCCGCCGAGCACGCCGTCGGCGTCCGCAGTGGCAGCTTCTGCGCGCACCCACTCGTCCGCCGCCTGGTCGGTCCAGGCGGCGGACTCCGCGTCAGCGTCGGGCTTGGCTCCAGCACCAGCGACATCGATGCGCTGCTGGCGGGACTGGTGCGGGCGCTGACGTCTCAGCCGCACCGCTACCACCGCGTGCGTGGCCAGTGGGCACCAGTGGCCGACACCCGCCGCGCGCCCGGCCTGGGGCTGCTCGAGCCCGGCGCTGGTGCCAGTCCGTGCGTCGCCGTGGTGTGAGGAGCGGGACCGGCGTCACACACATCGCGGGACCTGTGGCCCTAATGGTTGACGCCTCCACCGAATAGCTTCGGGGGAGCGTGCGGCCACGGGGCCGGCGAACCCATGTCCGCGACGGCGCAAGGAGCGTGATGTTCATCCAGGATCTCCTGACGGCAGTGCGCAAAGACCCGGCGCTGCGGGGTGCGCGCTGCGTCGAAGTCGTGCTGTATCAGGGTGTGTGGGCCCTCTGGAGCCATCGCGTCGCCCACGCGCTGCACAGGTTGGGTGTGCCGTTCCTGCCGCGGCTCCTGTCGCAGATCTCCCGCGTGCTGACCGGCATCGAGATCCACCCAGGTGCCGTCATCGGCCGGCGATTCTTCATCGACCACGGCGCCGGCGTCGTCATCGGCGAGACCACGGTCATCGGCGATGACGTGATGCTCTACCACGGGGTCACTCTTGGCTCGGACGGTCGCTTGACCGCGGCCCGCGGAGTGAAACGCCACCCGACCATCGGCGACAACGTGACGATCTGCGTCGGGGCCAGCGTTTTGGGGCCCGTCACCGTCGGCCACAGCGTCCGCATCGGCGCTCATGCCCTCGTCGCCCATGACGTCCTGCCCAACAGCCGAATCCGCGGGGCTGTGTCCACACAGGTCGAGCGCCGCGACTGGGACGCTGCCGAGCTCGACTACAGCATCTGAGATCTCACTTATCCGAGAGTAGGAACATGACCAGCGCAACGACCCTCACCGGCGCGATCCACCCGTCCGTGCTCAGCCTGATCGGCCGCACGCCCCTCGTCGAGCTGACGCGCTTCGGCGCGGGTCTGCCGGCGCGGATCGTCGCCAAACTGGAGAGCGCCAACCCCGGTGGCAGCGTGAAGGACCGGATCGCCCTCGCCATGGTCGAGGCCGCGGAAGCGTCCGGTGCTCTGCAACCGGATGGCCACATCGTCGAGCCGACGAGTGGCAACACGGGCATCGGTTTGGCAATGGTTGCGGCGGCCAAGGGATACCGGCTCACCCTGACGATGCCCGAAACGATGAGCGTTGAGCGGCGCCAGCTCCTCGCGGCCTACGGTGCCGAACTCGTCCTGACGCCCGGCCCGGCGGGCATGGGCGGCGCGATCGAGGCGGCGGCAGCGTTGG
>JAVEEB010000166.1 GCA_030840665.1 Frankiaceae bacterium
GGCCAGGATGCGACCGAGGCGAAGCGCCTCGTCAGTGAGCGATCGCCGGAGCAGCTCGTCGCCGGAGGTCGCGGCGTAGCCCTCGTTGAAATTCAGGTAGATCACCTCGAGCACCGAGGCGATTCGCCCGGCCAGATCCTGTTCCTCCGGCATCCGCAGCGCGCCGGGCGCCTGCGACAACGTGCGCTTTGCGCGCACGATCCGCTGTGCCGCGGTTGCCTCCGGGACCAGGAATCCCCTCGCGATCTCTTCGGTCGTCAGGCCACCGAGGCAGCGCAACGTGAGGGCGACGCGGGCTTCCGTCGACAGCGACGGGTGGCATGCGGCGAACATGAGCCGCAGGAGGTCGTCGCCCACCGGATCGTCGAGCGCCGCATCGAGGTCGGTCTCCAGCGCTGCCTGCGTGTATTCGGCTTCGCGCTGCAGCGCCGGAGTGCGGCGGCGCAGCACCGCGTCGCGGCGGTGCCGGTCGATCAGCCGGTTCTTCGCGGTGGTCGTGAGCCAGCCCGCCGGGTTCGGCGGCACGCCGTCGACCGGCCAGCGCTCGAGTGCGGCGACGAGCGCGTCCTGCGCGACCTCCTCCGCGAGCCCGACATCGCCGGTGACGCGCGCGAGTCCGGCGATGAGGCGACCGGACTCGATCCGCCACACGGCCTCGACCGTGCGCCGCGCCGCCGATGCGAGGTCGGAGGCGGGAATCCCCGTCGGGGCGGGTGTTTCCATGAGCCGGATGGTACGACGACGCACCGCGGGCCACGGGAGTTACGCGGGCGGAGCGAAGTCCTCCGGACCGAACAGGCGCACCACATCGGCCTCACCTTCCCAGCCGGTCCACAGGTCCACGTGCAGCCGCATGAAACGCGAGGTCCACTCGACGGCCTCCTCCTTGGAGCGCACGTCGTAGACCGCGTAGCTGATGTACTCCTTCGACTCCGTGAACGGGCCGTCGAGGGCGGTGAGTTGCCCGCCGGTGACCTGCACCCGCGCACCGGACGCACTTGGCTGCAAGCCGGCGTTGTCGACCATCGCGCCGGCTGCGGCGGCCTCGGCACCGAGCTTCATGATTCCTTCCATCAGCGCGGGCGGCGGCGGGTCGGCCGGCTGCGTGCCTTTGAGCAGAACGATGTAGCGCATGGCGTTTTCTCCTTGGATCAGTTGGCTGGCATGAGTCGAGCAAGGTCAGACGGCGGTCGTGGAAACGGGTGCGGTGGTGCGGTAACGGTCGAGGGCGAACGTCGCGAGCCACGTCCAGACGAGCACGATGCCGACGGTGAACGCGATGTTGGAGGCGCGGCCACCGGAGCCGCTTGCTATCGAAGCGAAGCCAGCGAGGAAGAGTACGCCGACGACGCGCGTCCACGTGGCGAATGCGGCGCGACCGGCGGAGGCGTCCGTGCCGGCGACGACGAACGTGGCCGCGGCCAGCGCAAGGAAGCCCACACCGCCGGCGGCGAAGTGCAGGGCCCCGTGCCAGGTCACGGTGGCGGTGTCCTGGGGAGTGCCGACGGGGAACCCGAGCGCCGGGTCGGCGCGGAAGGCGGCGGCGGCCAGGAGACTTGCGCCGTACACGGTCAACAGTCTTGGCACCCAACGCCGCTCCGACCCCGCGCGACGCAGACCAACGGCGAAGGCGATGACCATGAGCCCGGACAGGGCGAGGTTCGCGATCTGGATCCAGCCGGTGTGGCCGTTGGCGAGCAGGCTCCAGGAGTGTCGGGTGAGGTCGAAGCCGTCGCGGGTCAGCGCCTGCGCCAACGACACGGCGACGTAGAAGGGTCCGGCGACGAACCCGTACCCGAGGAGTGAGCGGGTGACGGCGAGTTGCGGGTCACAGTCGTGGGTGGTGGTGCCACGTGGACGCTGGTCGGTCGTGTTGGGCATGGCGGGCTCCTTGCGGGCGGCGGGGGAGCCTCGTGGCGCCCCGGTTACCCCCTCTACGAGCCGCCCGCCCCCAGATCGACACTGAGTGGCCACATTCTTTGTGGCTCGCCGCCGGAACGCACGAGGGCCCCGCCGGACTGGCCGGCGGGGCCCCTGCATTCATGCTGTCGAGGGCGCGTGCGCTCGTGGTTACGGACCCGTGGTGAGGAACGCGACCGTGCTCGAGTTGGACACCTGGGCGCCGTTGTTGTTGATGATGTGAACGATTGACCCAACACCGCCGAGGGCGACCGTGACCATGTCGTGGAACGTCGTTCCGCTCGTCGGCACCTCGATGGCCCGGTCCGCGAACACCCCTGGGTTGGTGTTGAAGTAGCAGTAGACGCCGACTCCCCACGCCTGGTGCGAGGTCACCGAGTTGGCCACCTTGTACGACGGGTAGCCGTTCTCGTTGCCCGGAGTCCAGCTGGCGTTGTTCGGTACGTCGTACGGCATCTCCGACTGGTAGAAGTACGTCCGGCCTCCGTTGCCGTTCCAGATGGTCTGGAATTGCTGGAAGTGCTCGACGAACAGCCCGTACATGGTGACGTTCGCGCCGTTGACCACGAGGCCGTTGGCTGACGTGTTCGTCGTCCAGCCGACGCCGCTGCCGTGGTCAGCGCGCCAGATCCACAGGTCGCTGCCGATCGCGTTCTGGCTGTTGATCACCATGCCCTGCGTGGCCTTGCCTGCGGCATCGCCGCCGACCCGGATGAACACGTCGTGCAGCACGGTCGGGTTGGCCGCGTGGTTCGCGGACGATCCGGCCG
>JAVEEB010000174.1 GCA_030840665.1 Frankiaceae bacterium
TATTTCCGCGCCGAATACATCGAGCACTTCACCTCCGGCGGCTGTCCGTTCGCCGAGGACGTCCCGATCTTTGCTGGAGTGTCCCGGTGACCGCGACCGACGACCGCACGACCGCCACCCCCGCGCCGGTCGACATGGTGACGCTGACCATCGACGACTTCGAGGTGACGGTGCCCAAGGGCACGCTGGTCATCCGCGCGGCCGAGCAGCTCGGCATCCAGATCCCGCGCTTCTGCGACCACCCGCTGCTCGACCCCGTCGGAGCGTGCCGCCAATGCATCGTCGAGGTCGAGGGTCAGCGCAAGCCACTTGCTTCCTGTACGACGACCGTCACCGACGGCATGGTCGTCAAGACGCAGCTCACGTCCCAGGTCGCGGAGAAAGCCCAAGCCGGCAACATCGAATTCCTGCTCCTGAATCACCCGCTCGACTGCCCGATGTGCGACAAGGGCGGCGAGTGCCCCCTGCAGAACCAGGCGCTCTCCAACGGCCCCGCAGAGTCGCGCTTCCGTGACGTCAAGCGCACGTACCCGAAGCCGATCGCCATCTCCTCCGAGGTGCTGCTCGACCGTGAGCGCTGCGTGTTGTGCGCCCGCTGCACCCGCTTCAGCCAGCAGATCGCCGGCGACCCGTTCATCGAGCTCTTCGAGCGCGGCGGCGAGGAGCAGGTCGCGATCGACGCGTCCGAGCCGTTCGAGTCGTACTTCTCCGGCAACACCGTGCAGATCTGCCCGGTCGGCGCGTTGACGTCCGCGGCCTACCGCTTCCGTGCCCGGCCGTTCGACCTGGTCAGCACGCCGTCCGCGTGCGAGCACTGCGCGTCCGGTTGCTCCATGCGCACGGACCACCGCCGCGGCAAGGTCGTCCGCCGGCTCTCCGGCGAAGACCTGGACGTCAACGAGGAGTGGACCTGCGACAAGGGGCGTTTCGCCTTCACGTACACGGGTTTGCAGGACCGGCTCACGACGCCGCTGATCCGCGACAACGCGACCGGCGACCTGCGTGAGGCGACCTGGACCGAGGCGCTGCAGTTCGCGGCCGAGGGCCTGGCCGCCGCGAAGGCCGGCAACGGCGTCGGCGTGCTCGCGGGCGGCCGGCTCACGCTCGAAGATTCCTTTGCGTACTCGAAGTTCGCGCGCGTCGTCCTCGGCACCAACGACATCGACTCGCGCGCCCGTGAGCACTCCAGCGAAGAGGCCCGGTTCCTGGCGGCGCACGTCGCGGGCCGCGGCCTCGGCGTCACGTACGACGACATCGAGAAGGCCTCCAACGTCCTGCTCGTCGGGTTCGAGCCGGAAGAGGAGTCGCCGATCGTCTTCCTGCGGCTCCGCAAGGGCACGCGCAACCGCGGCGTGAAGGTCTGGTCGCTGGCGCCGTACACGACCCGTGGCCTGACCAAACTGCGCGGCACCGCCCTGCACACCGTTCCCGGCGCCGAGGCGGCGGCTCTTGACGCCCTTGCCTCCGGCGATGCGACCGTCGCGGTCGCGCTCCGTCAGCCCGGCGCGGTCATCCTCGTCGGCGAGCGGCTCGCCGCCGTGCCCGGTGCGCTCAGCGCGGCGGCCCGGCTCGCCGACGCGACCGGTGCCCGCCTGGCGTGGATCCCGCGCCGCGCCGGCGAACGCGGTGCGATCGACGCGGGCTGCCTGCCGAACCTGCTCCCCGGCGGCTCGCACGTCCTCGACGCGGACGCCCGCGCGGCGTACGGCGAATTGTGGGGCACCGTCCCGTCGGCCATCGGCCGTTCGACGCACCAGATGCTCGCGGCCGCTGCAGCTGGTCAACTGGACGCGCTCGTCGTCGGCGGGGTCGAGCTCGCCGACCTGCCCGACCCGGCACAGGCCGCCGAAGCCCTGGGCAGCGCGTTCGTCGTCAGCCTCGAGATCCGGCACAGTGACGTCACCGCGCTCGCCGATGTCGTGTTCCCCGTCGCCGCCGTGGCCGAGAAGTCGGGCACGTTCGTCGACTGGGAAGGCCGGCCGCGTTCGTTCGAGCAGGCCCTCACGGGCACGCAACGGCTCAGCGACACCCGTGTCATGGACGCCCTGGCGGACGCGCTCGGCGTCCACCTCGGCTTGCCGACCGTCGAGGCCGCCCGCGCCGAGATCGCCTCGCTGCCGCGACACGGCGGCGCGCCGGTGATCGTCGACGAGCTGCCCAAGCCGCTCGCCTCGCTCAAGAAGGCGCAGGCGTACCTGTCGACGTGGCGCGAGTTGCTCGACGCCGGCAGCCTGCAGGACGGCGAACCGCACCTGGCCGGCACCGCCCACGCTCCGTTCGCCCGCATCTCCGCCGAGACCGCGGCCGGCCTCGGTCTCACCGACGGCGCCGCCCTGACTGTCACCGGCCTGCGGGGATCTGCGACGCTGCCGGTCGCGATCGCCGACCTGCCGCCCGGCGTCGTCTGGTTGCCCGAACACCCGCACGTCGGCCCTGGCGCTCGCGCCGTCGGCCGGAGCGGGTCCGTCGTCACGCTGCGCGCGGGAGGTGAGCTCTGATGCCGGAGCTGAGCGGTTTCACCGCCGACCCGTGGTGGCTCATCGTCATCAAAGTCGTCGGCGTCTTCGGCTTCCTCGTCGTCACGGTGCTGCTCTCGATCAACTTCGAGCGCAAGATCGTGGGCTGGATGCAGCAGCGCCCCGGCCCCAACCGCACCGGGCCCTGGGGCATGCTCCAGGCCCTCGCCGACGGCATCAAGCTGGCCTTCAAGGAAGACATCAACCCGACGATCGCCGACAAGGCCCTGTTCTTCCTGGCGCCGATCATCTCGGTGATCCCCGCGTTCGTCGCGTTCTCCGTCATCCCGATGGGCCCGCAGGTGCACATGTTCGGTCACCTGACCGCGCTGCAGCTGACGGACCTCCCGGTCGCCGTCCTCGTCATCCTCGCGACGTCGTCGCTCGGTGTGTACGGGATCGTGCTCGCCGGCTGGTCGAGCGGCTCGCCGTACCCCCTCTTCGGCGCCCTTCGCTCGGCGGCGCAGGTCATCTCGTACGAGATCGGCATGGGCATGGCGCTCGTCAGCGTCTTCATGCTCACCGGTTCGCTGTCGACGTCGGCCATCGTCGATGCGCAGGAACACCGGTGGTTCGCGATCGGCGCCGTCGTGCCGATGATCATCTACGGCATCTGCGCGATCGGGGAGACCAACCGCGCGCCCTTCGACCTTCCCGAGGCCGAGGGCGAGCTCGTCGGTGGCTTCCACACCGAATACAGCTCGATGAAATTCGCGATGTTCTTCCTCGCGGAGTACGTCAACATGGCGACCGTCTCCGCCCTCGGCACCACGATGTTCCTCGGCGGCTGGCGACCCTTCCCGATCCCTGGGCTCTCCGGCCTCACGGGCTGGTGGGGCCTGCTCTGGTTCGTCATCAAGGTGTACGGCTGCCTGTGCGTCTTCATCTGGATCCGCGCGACCTTGCCGCGCCTGCGCTACGACCAGTTCATGAAGCTGGGCTGGCGCTGGCTCATCCCCATCGCGCTGGCGTGGATGGTCATCGTCGCCGGTGTGCGCGTGGTGGGCTCGCACATCAAGTTCTCCGGCCTGCAGCTGGGCGCGGCCGTGCTGGGCGGCGCGGCCCTGCTGGTGTTGTTGACCGCCTTCATCCCGGAGAAGTCGGTGCCCGACGACGACGATCTGCTCGTCGACGCGGCGCAGACGCCGTCCTTCCCAACGCCCGCCGTCGCGGACCTGCTCGCCGCGCGCGCACCCTCGCCGGCCATCAAGGCGCAGGAAGCCATCACGATCGCCGGCACGAGCCGCGGCTCCGTGGCGACGCTCGAGGACCCGCGCACCGCCGCCGAGACGTCAGCCGCGTCCACGCGCACCCCTGAGGAGGACGGCAATGGCTGACGAGACCATCGAATGGCCGACGTACGTCCTTGGTCTGGCCAAGGGCCACTGGATCACGTTCCGCACCATGTTCAAGAAGCGGACGACGCAGTACTACCCGGAGCAGAAGGAGCCGACGGCTCCCCGCTACCACGGTCGGCACCAGCTCAACCGCCACCCGGACGGGCTCGAGAAGTGCGTCGGCTGCGAGCTGTGCGCGTGGGCGTGCCCCGCGGACGCCATCTACGTCGAGGGTGCCGACAACACCGAAGCCGAGCGCTACTCACCCGGTGAGCGGTACGGCTCGGTGTACCAGATCAACTACCTGCGCTGCATTTTCTGCGGGCTCTGCATCGAGGCGTGCCCGACCCGAGCGCTGACGATGACGAACGAGTACGAGCTCGCCGACGACAGCCGCCAGGACCTCATCTTCACCAAGGAGCAGCTGCTCGCCCCGCTCATGCCGGGCATGGAGCAGCCGCCGCACCCGCGCCGCCTCGCGGACAGCGAGAAGGAGTACTACCTCGGCGTGTTCTCCCTGTCGATCGTGCCGTCCGACCCCACTGTCGAAGGGCGCAACCCCGCCAGCACCCGCACCCGCGACGAGGCGCTCGCACCGGGGGAGAACGCGTCATGACGTCCCCCGAACAGGTCCTCTTCTGGGTGCTCGGCCCGCTGTCGGTGCTGTCGGCACTCGGCATGGTGCTGGCCCGCAAGGCCGTGCACTCCGCGCTGTTCCTGGCCTTCGACATGCTGTGCCTCGCGGCCTTCTACGCGGCCGAGCAAGCCCCGTTCCTCGCCTTCGTCCAGGTCGTCGTCTACACCGGCGCCGTGATGATGCTGTTCTTGTTCGTGCTGATGCTGGTCGGCGTCGATGCCTCCGACTCGCTGATCGAGACGCTGCGCGGCCATCGCTTCGCGGCGCTGTCCGCCGGGCTCGGCTTCGCCATCGTCCTGTGCTCCGCGTTGGGTGGCGCGCTGGGCGACCAGGCCGTCGTCGGGTTGGAAACGCCGCAGGCGAACGGCAGCGACAACGTGTACGGCGTCGCGAAGCTCATCTTCACCCGCTACCTGTTCGCCTTCGAAGTCACCGGCGCGCTGCTCATCACGGCAGCGCTCGCCGCGATGGTCCTGGCGCACCGCGAGCGCACGACCCCCAAGGTCACGCAGCGGGAGATGGCGCTCGCCCGCTTCCGCGGCAACCGGCCGTCCCCGCTGCCGGGTCCTGGCGTCTTCGCCCGGCACAATGCGGTCGACACGCCGGCTCTGCTGCCCGACGGTTCGCCCGCCCCCGGCAGCGTGCCGACGTCCATCGCCGAGGACATGCGCCGCGACCACCCGCCGTTGCCCGCCTCGGTCATGGTTGAGGAAGGAGAGCTGTGAGCCCCACCGCGTACCTCTACCTCGCGGCGATCCTGTTCAGCATCGGATCCGTCGGTGTCCTCGTGCGGCGCAACGCGATCGTCGTGTTCATGTGCGTCGAGCTGATGCTCAACTCCGTCAACCTGACGCTCGTCACGTTCTCGCGGATCAACGGCACCCTCGACGGCCAGATCTACGCCTTCTTCGTGATGGTCGTCGCGGCCGCGGAGGTCGTCGTGGGTCTCGCGATCCTCATGACGGTCTACCGCACTCGCCGCTCCGCGTCGGTCGACGACGCCAACCTGCTGAAGTACTAGGAGACGCACGCGTGAACGTCGACCGTAGATTCTGGAGCGCCGCATGGTGACCACGAGCCCACTGCTGTGGCTGCTCGTCGGGCTGCCCCTGCTCGGCAGCGCGATCCTGCTGCTGGCGGGCCGCCGGGCCGACGCGTGGGGCCACTGGCTCGGGACCGGTGCCGCCGCCGCTTCGTTCGTTCTCGGCGTCGCGCAGGTGATGTCGCTCGCGAGCAAGCCGGCCGACTCCCGCACGTTCATCGACAACGTCTACAACCTCGTCTCCGTCGGCAGCCTGCACGTGGACGTCGCGTTCCGGCTCGACCAGCTCAGCGCCGTCTTCGTGCTGCTGATCACGGGCGTCGGCTCGCTCATCCACGTGTACTCGATCGGCTACATGGCGCACGACCCCGGCCGCCGCCGCTTCTTCGGCTACCTCAACCTGTTCGTCGCCGCGATGCTCGTGCTCGTCCTTGCGGACAACTACGTGCTCCTGTACGTCGGGTGGGAGGGCGTCGGCCTCGCGTCGTACCTGCTGATCGGCTACTGGTACCACAAGCCCACCGCGGCGACGGCCGCCAAGAAGGCCTTCATCATGAACCGCGTCGGCGACGTGGGCCTGGCGCTGGCCATCTTCCTGATGTTCCAGCAATTCGGGAAGGTCGACTTCACCGGCGTCTTCAGCGCGGTCGGCGTCCCTGGTGCCTCCAACGTGGCGCACGGCGTCGTGACCGCCCTCGGTCTGCTCCTGCTGCTCGGCGCGTGCGGCAAGTCGGCGCAGCTGCCCTTGCAGGCCTGGCTCGCCGACGCGATGGAGGGCCCGACACCCGTCTCGGCGCTCATCCACGCCGCGACCATGGTGACCGCCGGCGTGTATCTCGTCGCCCGGTCCAACCCGATCTTCAACCTGTCCGAGGGCGCGCGGATGGTCGTCGCGATCGTGGGTGCGGCGACGCTGCTCTACGGCGCGATCATCGGCACGGCGTACGACGACATCAAGAAGGTCCTGGCGTCGTCGACGATGAGCCAGATCGGCTACATGATGCTCGGCGTCGGGCTCGGCCCCGTCGGCTACGCGTTCGGCATCATCCACCTGCTGGCACACGGTTTCTTCAAGGCCGGGCTCTTCCTCGGCGCCGGGTCCGTGATGCACGCGATGAACGACGACGTCGACATGCGCAGGTACGGCGCGCTCCGCAAGGTCATGCCGTGGACGTTCGGCACGTTTGCGCTCGGCTACCTCGCGCTCATTGGCGTGCCGCCGTTCTCCGGCTTCTTCACCAAGGACAAAATCATCGAGGCGGCCTTCGTCAAGGGCGGCACGTCCGGTGTGATCTTCGGTGTCATCGCGTTGTTCGGCGTCGTGCTGACGGCCTTCTACATGACGCGCCTGATGTTGATGACGTTCTTCGGCGAGAAGCGCTGGGCCGACGGTGTGCACCCGCACGAGGCGCCGACGGTCATGGTGTGGCCCAAGGTCGTGCTCGCGTTCGGGTCGGTCGCCGGCGGTTTCCTTCTCATCCACGTGATCCACGTGCAGACCTGGCTCGAGCCCGTGCTGGGCACGCCCGCCGAGGGCAAGCCCGTCCTGTCGACCATCGTGCTGACGGTGATCGGCCTGCTGGCCATTGCCGGTGGGGCCGGGGCGGCCTACATGCTGTTCGGCCGTCGCGCCATTCCGGTCACCGCGCCCGCCGCGGGCGTGCTGGTCGGGGCCACGCGCCAGCAGTTGTACGCCGACTCGTTCAACGAGGGCGTGTTCATGCGCCCGGGCCAGTACCTGACGCGCGCCCTCGTCTACGCCGACAACCGCGGGATCGACGGGGGAGTCAACGGCATCGCCGCCTTCTTCGGCGGCACGTCGGGTCGTCTGCGCCGCTTGCAGACCGGCTTCGTCCGTTCGTACGCGCTGTCCGTGTTCGCCGGCGCCGTGGTCATCACCGCGGCCCTGCTGTTGGTGAGGGTTGCGTGAGCAGTTTTCCGTGGTTGCTGGTCATCGGGGCCGTGCCGGTCGTCGGTGCTGTCGTGGTGGCGGCGACGCCGCAGGTGCGCAAGGAAGCCGGTCGCGAGGACGCGGTGCGCTGGGTCGCCCTCGGCGTCTCGCTGCTGACCTTCGCCCTCACCGTCGGCATGGCGGTGGGCTACCACTCGTCCGGCGATCGTTTCCAGTTCGGCCGTAGCTACAGCTGGATCCCGCAGTTCGGTGTGCACTTCGCCGTCGGCATCGACGGCATCGCGCTGGTGATGATCCTGCTGACCGCCTTCCTGGTGCCGGTCGTTGTGATCGCCTCGTGGCGCGACGACGATTCGGTCCCCACGGTCATTCCCGCGGTCATTCCCACCGGCTACGAAGGGGCGGCGCCCCACCCAGACGTTGCGGTCGTCGACGTTGCGGACGTCGTCGATGGCGATGGCCGGCACAGCCGACCCGCCGGCTTCTTCGCCTCGATTCTGGTGCTCGAAGCCATGCTGATCGGCGTCTTCGCGGCGACCGACCTGTTCCTGTTCTACGTGTTCTTCGAGGCAATGCTGATCCCGATGTACTTCCTCATCGGGCGGTACGGCACCGGGGGAGCGAAGGCGTCGTACGCGGCGATGAAGTTCTTGCTCTACAGCCTCGCCGGCGGCCTCGTCATGCTCGCCGCGGTGATCGGCGTGTACGTGCTGTCGGCTCGCACGGGCTCCGGCTCCTTCCTGTTCAGCGTCCTCAGCGACCACAACCGCCTCCAGATGGCGACGAGCGTGCAGCTGTGGCTGTGGTTCGGCTTCTTCATCGCGTTCGCCATCAAGGCGCCGTTGTGGCCCTTCCACACCTGGCTGCCCGACGCGGCCGCCGAGGCGCCCATCGGCGCGTCGATCCTGCTCGTCGGCGTGATGGACAAGGTCGGCACGTTCGGCTTCCTTCGCTGGTCGCTGCCGCTCTTCCCGAACGCGTCGAAGACGATGGCGCCGCTCGTCATGACCCTCGCCGTCATCGGCATCATCTACGGCGCCCTGCTCGCCATCGGGCAGCGTGACCTCAAGCGCCTGCTGGCCTACACGTCCATCGCGCACTTCGGCTTCATCGCGGTCGGCATCTTCGCCTTCACCAGTCAGGGCATGGCGGGCGCGACGCTCTACATGGTCAACCACGGCTTCTCCACCGGCGCGCTGTTCCTCATCGTCGGCTTCCTGGTGGCCCGCCAGAACTCGAGCTCCATCACGGACTTCGGCGGCGTGCACAAGGTGGCCCCGTGGCTGTCCGGCGCGTTCTTCATCGCGGGTCTGTCGTCGCTCGCGCTGCCGGGGACGAACAGCTTCGTCAGCGAGTTCCTCGTGCTGATCGGGTCGTTCACGACCTATCGCGTGTTCGCCATCATCGCGACCGTCGGCATCATCTTCGCCGCGATCTACATCCTGCTGATGTACCAGCGCACCATGCACGGGCCACTGCTGGAGCGCAACGCCGGCATGCGGGATCTCAGCTGGCGCGAGGCCGCGGCCCTCATCCCCATGGTCGCGCTCATCCTCGGCCTCGGCTTCTTCCCCAAGCCCGCGCTCGACGTCATCAACCCCGCTGTCAGTTCGACGCAGCACGACACCGGCCAGAGCGATCCCGTGGCCCCGCACCCCGCCGCGGATTCCGTGGCCGCCACCGAAGGGACCGGCAAGTGAGCATCGTGCTCCAGGCCATCGGCGACAAGGACGTCTTCACGGCGCCCAGCGTGTCGTACAAGGCCCTCGCCCCGATGCTCATCGTGTTCGGTACGGGCGTCGTCGGCATCGCCGCCGAGGCGTTCACGCCGCGCGTCTACCGGTGGGCCACGCAGGCGTTCATCGCGATCGCCGGTCTCGTGGCCGCGTTGATCGCGCTCGTCAGCTTCCGCATCCCCTCGATGGTGACCGCGGGCGCGTCGGTGGTCGAGGACGGGCCCGCGAAGTTCTTGCAGGGCAGCATTCTCCTGCTCGCCATCGTGTCCTTGCTGTTCCTGGCCGAGCGGTCGAGCGACACGAACGGCAGCGCGTTCGTCGCCCAGGCCGTCAACGTGCCCGGCAGCCGCGAGGAGCTTTCCCTCGGGGTCGTCGCGTCGCCGCACAGCGAGGTCTTCCCGCTCGCGATCTTCGCGATCGGCGGCATGCTGCTCTTCCCGGCGGCGCACGACCTGGTGACCCTGTTCGTCGCCCTCGAGGTCCTCTCGCTCCCGCTGTACCTGCTCTGCGGCCTGGCCCGCCGGCGTCGCCTGCTCTCGCAGGAGGCGGCCATGAAGTACTTCCTCCTCGGTGCGTTCTCCTCCGGCTTCTTCCTGTACGGCACCGCCCTCCTCTACGGCTTCGCCCGCAGCACGGACCTCGGCAAGATCCGCGATGCGGTGGCGATGTCGGGCAGCAACGACGGTCTCCTGTACGCAGGACTCGCCCTGCTCGTGGTGGGCCTGCTCTTCAAGGTCAGCGCGGTCCCGTTCCAGGCTTGGACGCCCGACGTTTATCAGGGCGCGCCGACCCCCGTGACGGCGTTGATGGCGGCCTGCACGAAGGTCGCCGCTTTCGGGGCGCTCATGCGCGTCGTGTACGTCGCGGCCGGCCCGCTCAAGTGGGACTGGCGACCAGTCTTCTGGGCCGTCGCGATCCTCACGATGGTCGTCGGCGCCCTCATGGCCCTGACGCAGACCGACGTGAAGCGGATGCTCGCGTACTCCTCCATCGCGCACGCCGGGTTCCTGCTCACCGGCGTCATCGCGACGACCAACTCCGGCATCAG
>JAVEEB010000200.1 GCA_030840665.1 Frankiaceae bacterium
TGACCTGCGCGGAGCCACCGACGCGGGAGACCGAGATGCCGACGTTGATGGCCGGTCGGACGCCCGAGTTGAACAGGTCGGTCTCGAGGAAGATCTGACCGTCGGTGATCGAGATGACGTTGGTCGGGATGAACGCCGAGACGTCGTTGCCCTTGGTCTCGATGATCGGCAGGCCGGTCAGCGACCCGCCGCCGAGCTCGTCGGACAGCTTGGCGCAGCGCTCGAGGAGGCGGGAGTGCAGGTAGAAGACGTCGCCCGGGAAGGCCTCACGGCCGGCGGGGCGGCGCAGGAGCAGGGAGATCGTGCGGTACGCGTCAGCCTGCTTGGACAGGTCGTCGAACACGATCAGCGCGTGCTGGCCCTGCCACATCCAGTGCTGGCCGAGGGCCGAGCCGGCGTACGGAGCGATGTACTTGAAGGACGCCGGGTACGATGCGGGCGCCGCGACGATGGTCGTGTATTCCATCGCGCCGGCCTCTTCGAGGGCGCGGCCGATCTCACGGATCGTCGAGCCCTTCTGGCCGATGGCGACGTAGATGCACTTGACCTGCTTCTTCGGGTCGCCACTGAGCCAGTTGTCGCGCTGGTTGATGATCGCGTCGATCGCCACGGCGGTCTTGCCGGTCTGGCGGTCGCCGATGATGAGCTGGCGCTGGCCGCGGCCGATCGGGGTCATGGCGTCGACGGCCTTGACGCCGGTCTGCAGCGGCTCCTTGACGGGCTGGCGCTGGACGACCGACGGCGCCTGCGTCTCCAGCGGCCGCCGCTCGGTGCTGTGAATCTCGCCCTTGCCGTCGATGGGACGGCCGAGCGGGTCGATCACGCGACCGAGGAAGCCATCACCGACGGGGACGGAGAGGATCTCGCCGGTGCGGCGAACCTCCTGGCCCTCTTCGATGGTCTGCGAGTCACCGAGGATGACGCAGCCGATCTCGCGCTGGTCGAGGTTGAGGGCGATGCCCATCACCCCGCCGGGGAACGCGAGGAGCTCGTTGGTCATCGCCGAGTGCAAGCCCTCGACGCGCGCGATGCCGTCGCCGGTCTCGATGACGCGACCGACCTCTTCCCGGGCGACCGTGTCCGGCTGGTAGCTCGAAACGAACTGCTCCAGCGCGTCGCGGATCTCCTCGGGCCGGATCGTCAGCTCGGCCATGCGTGGTCCCTGCTCTCTGTGCGTGTGCCGCCGGCTGGTGTCAACCGGTCTGGCGTGTGCGGCGGGTGGTCGTCGTACAGGTGAATGGTCCTTTTAGCCGGCGAAGCGCTGGCGCGCGTCCCCGAGACGGCGGGTGATCGTGGCGTCCACGACCTCGTCGCCGATCTGGATGTTGAGTCCGCCGATGACGGCGGGGTCTATCTCGACGTGCAGTTGGACGGGGCGGCCGTGCTGGCGTTCGAGTGTGGCGGCCAGCCTCGCGATCTGCTCGTCGCTCAGGGCGACCGCGGACCGCACGTGCGCCGCCAGGTGCTCGCGCCTGACGGCCGCGAGGGCCGCGTAGGTCTCGAGCGCCTCGTCTAGCGTACGGCCACGCGCGAACAGCACCGCCTCGCTGATGAGCCGCACGGTCGGCAGTTGCGCCTTGCCCGCGAGCAACGAATCGAGCACCGAGATCTTGCGGTCGTCCGGCAGGCGCGGGTCGATCAGCGCAGCCCGCAAGGCCGGCTGCCCGTCGAGGATGCAGGTGAAGCGGAACAGCTCGTCCTCGACCTCGTCCGCCACGCCGTTGCGCTCGGCGACAGCCAGCAGCGCCAGGGCCGCGAGCGTGTCTGCGGCCTCGGCGAGGTCGACCGCCCGTGACCACCGCGCGGTGATGAGGAGGTCGATGATGCTGCGGGCGTCGGCGCCGAGTTGATCGCCGACGAGCCTGTCGAGCAGGGCGATCTTCTGGGCCGACTCGGCGGAGGTGTCCGTCAGCGCGCGACGGATGCGGAGCTCACCGGTGACCAGGTGCGCAAAGGCGAACAGCTGCTCGGTGAGCGACTCGATGCCGCTCGTGTCGAGCCCGCCCAGGACCGTGTTGAGACGATCCTGCGCATCCTTGAGAGAACCGCGACTGCCGGCCTGCATCAGCGGGCCTGCCCGGCCGTTGCGTCGATCTCCTCGAGGAAACGGTCGACGACGCGGCTCTGGCGAGCCTGGTCCTCGAGAGACTCCCCGACGATGCGCGACGCGAGTTGCACAGCCAGCGTGCCGATCTCGGACCTCAGCGACGCCGCGGCTGCGGCGCGATCGGACGCGATCTGCTCGTGCGCGGCCGTGACGATGCGCTCCGCCTCGGCCTGAGCCTTGGCGCGCATCTCCTCCACGATCTGCTGGCCTTCGGCGCGAGCTGCCTCGCGCTGCTGGGCCGCATCGGACCGTGATTGGGCCAGCTGACGCTCGAAGTCCGCCTTGAGAGCGGCCGCTTCGGCCTGCGCCTTCTCCGCCTTGGAGATGCCGCCCTCGATGGCCTCCGCGCGATCGCGGAACGCCTTCTCGAAGTTGGGCCACACCTTCGCGCGCATGAAGAAGAACAGCAGGGCGAAGGCAACGACGCCGACGATGATCTCGGCTGGTTTCGGCGCCAGCGGGCTGGGCTGCTTTTCCACCCCTTCCGCCACGGCCTGGAGCGCGCGAAGCGCCAGTGGGGCAGCCATTACTTCAGTGCGAACGCGAGACCGATGCCGATGATGGCGAGGGCCTCAGCGAGGGCGAAGCCGAGGATCGCGATGCCCTGCAGGACGCTGCGTGCCTCGGGCTGACGGGCGACACCGTTGATGTACGCCGCGAAGATCAGGCCGATGCCGACGCCGGGGCCGATGGCCGCGAGGCCGTACCCGATCATGTTCAGCGAGCCGTTGACGGTGCCACTCATGGCCTTGTTTCCTTTCGAGGGTGGTGCGCGAAAAAGGGTCAGTGCTCGTCGGCGAGCGCGCCGCCGATGTACAGCGCGGACAGCAGGGTGAAGACGTACGCCTGCAGGAGCTGCACGAATCCCTCGAACGCGGTCAGCACGATGCCGCCGAGAATCGAGACGGATCCGGCTGCGTAGCCGACGACCCCGCCGGTCTTGGTCAGCAGGTATTCGCCGCCCAGGATCGACAGGAGCAGAACGAGGTGGCCGGCGAACATGTTGAACGTGAGACGCAGGCACAGCGTGATCGGCCGGAAGAAGAACGTGGAGAGCAGTTCGATGGGCGCCAGCAGGACGTAGACCGGCTTCGGGATGCCGGGCGGAAACATCATGGCCTTGAAGTAGTGGCCGACACCGACGCGCCGCATGCCGATGTAGTTGAAGATCGCCCACGTGATGATCGCGAGGAATAGCGGGATGGCGATCCGCGACGTGGCCGGGAACTGCACCAGGGGGATGATCCCGGAGATGTTGAGCGCAGCCACGAAGAAGAACAAGGTCGCGAGGTACGGGACGTACTTGATGCCCTCGCGGCCGATCGAGTCGATCGCGATCTGGTTGCGCACGAAGCCGTAGAGGGCCTCGCCCGTGTACTGCAGCTTGCCGGGCACGATTGCCGCGCGGCGTGAGGCGGCCCACAGGAACCACGCGACGGCGACGGAGCCGAGCACGATGATCAGCATCGGCTTCGTCACGAAGGTGCCGGCAATGCCCGGGTACTCGAAGTCGATGGGGCCGGGAGGCGTGAATTGCGTGGGGACGAGCGCGTAGATCACGGCGTCCTTCCTTCAGCGGCGTCGGCGATCAGGTCAGCTATTTCACGGCAGAGCACGGGCGTCACGACCTCCCGTAGCGGAACCACACGAGGTAGAGACCGCCGAACATCCCGAGCAGCAGGCCGAACATCACGAAGATGCGGTTGTGCAGCCACTGGCTGACCAACCAACCGGCCCCGCCCCAGAAGAAGACCCCGGAGGTAACGAGCCCCATCGCACCCCAGGCATCCGCGCGGGCCGGCGGAACCGGTGCAACAGAGGGAGGAGCGACGGAGTCCGTCGGTGCAGGCACCTTAACAGG
>JAVEEB010000239.1 GCA_030840665.1 Frankiaceae bacterium
AGAGTGACAGGCGGGGCTCGATTGGCCGGGGCCGTAGACGTGGTCGGCGCGAAGAACAGCGTCCTCAAACTGATGGCGGCGGCTCTGCTGGCCCCCGGCGAGACGACGATCGGCAACCTGCCGGCGATCTCGGACGTTGCGATCATGCGGGAACTGCTCGAACGCCTCGGCTGCACGGTCACCGAATCCACCCACGACGCCGTCGACCGGGTCACCATCAGCACTCCCGAGCAGCTCAATCCCGAGGCGCCGTACGAGCTGGTGCGCAAGATTCGCGGGTCGATCTGCGTGCTGGGGCCGTTGTTGGCCCGCACTCGGCAAGCCAAGGTCGCGCTGCCCGGCGGCGACGCGATCGGGTCGCGGCCGCTGGACATGCACTTCGCCGGACTCGAGCGGATGGGGGCCGACATCCGCACCGAGCACGGCTACGTGGTGGCCGAGGCCGACGACCTGCACGGCGCGTCGATCTGGCTGGACTTCCCGAGCGTCGGCGCCACCGAGAACATCATGACGGCGGCGGTGCTCGCCAAGGGCACGACGGTCATCGACAACGCGGCCCGGGAGCCGGAGATCGTCGACCTGTGCCGCATGCTCGTCGCAATGGGCGCGCAGATCGAGGGCATCGGCACGTCCACTCTCGAGGTCACCGGCGTCGAGGGACTCCAGCCGACCAGCCATGATGCGGTCGCCGACCGGATCGTGGCCGGCACCTGGGCGCTGGCGGCGCTCGCCACCCGGGGGGACATCACCGTGCGCGGCGCCACGATCTGGCTCGACTTCCCGAGCGTCGGTGCCACCGAGAACCTGATGACCGCGGCCGTCCTCGCCAAGGGCACGACGGTCATCGACAACGCCGCCCGGGAGCCGGAGATCGTCGACCTCTGCGAGATGCTCCAGCAGATGGGCGCGCAGATCGACGGCGCCGGCTCATCGACCCTGGTCATCGACGGCGTCGACAGCCTGCGGCCCACCACCCACGTCGTCGTCGCCGACCGGATCGTGGCCGGCACCTACGCCTACGGGGCCGTCATGACCCGTGGCGAGGTCCGCATCCGGGGCGCCCGCGCCGAGCACCTCGGCATGGCGCTCGAGAAGCTCGAACAGGCCGGCGCCGCCGTCACCGTCTTCGATGACGGTTTCGGCGTGCGGATGGATGGCCGGCCACGGGCCGTCGACGTGGTGACGTTGCCGTACCCGGGCTTCCCGACCGACCTGCAGCCGATGGCGATCGCGCTCGCCGCGGTGGCGGAAGGCACCTCGTTCGTGACGGAGAACATCTTCGAGGGCCGCTTCATGTTCGTCGACGAGCTCAAGAGGCTCGCCGTCGATGCGCGCACCGATGGGCACCACGCGGTCATCCGCGGCCGCGAGCGCCTCTCCGGGGCGCCCGTGCGGGCGACCGACATCCGGGCGGGCGTCGGCCTCGTCCTGGCCGGCCTGCTGGCGGAGGGCACGACGGTCGTCAGCGACGCGTACCACGTGGACCGCGGCTATCAGGGTTTCGTCGAGCAGATGCGCCAACTCGGGGCCGACATCACACGCGAGCCCGACGACCAGCACGTCCACTGAGCCGGGCCTCGAAACTATGTTGGCGTCCGTCGTGTGATGCCGGACTAGGCCGAACGGGTGACGTATCACGGCGGCCGTTTCGTGCTCTGCCCTCAGAGGTAACCAACTCGTGTCCATGTCGATACCGCAGAAGTTGCCTTTTGCCACGTAGCTTCTGAACAGGATCTCGGGTAACGATTCGAAACCGGTTGCTCCATATGGCAACCAAACCGGTGCCTCGGTCGTCTCTACCGACGTATGGCGAACGGGTGGGCGCCAGAGAGGGGCACTGGGAATGCTGCAATCGCTCAGCATCGTCGCTGACGTGGTGACGCTCGACGGACGACTCGACGTCTCGACCGCGCCCGACATTCGCATCCTGCTGCATCGCGCAGTCGACGCAGGCATGGGCGATCTCGTCGTCGACCTGGCCCGGCTCGACGTCCTCGACGCCAGCGGTCTCGGCGTCCTCATCGGCGCGCACCGCCGGGCCGTCCGTGCAGGTCGCCAGCTCTACCTGCGCAACGTCCCGCCGCAGGTGATGCGACTGCTGTGGGTCACCCGGCTGCAGCGCGTCCTGCACGTCGAGCAACTCGCGCCGGCCCCGGCCACGGTCGAGCTGTCGCAGGAGACGCTCGCCGCCTGCTGAGACTGCGTTCGAGCCGTCTGCGTCGACCTCAGCGCCGGGCGGTTGTTACCGTGGCCTGATGCTGGAAAAGCTCGAGGAATGGCCCGACGGGGATTTCGTCGTACGACGGATCACTGGTTCTTCGTCGACCAAGCCGTACCGATGCCCCGGCTGTGATCAATCGATCCGCCCCGCCACCCCCCACGTGGTCGCCTGGCCCGCCGACGACATCGAGCAGCGGCGGCACTGGCACTCGGTGTGCTGGACGAAGCGCCTCGACCGGCGGCGCAAATGACTCAGCCGTCGGTTTTCGCTGACGAGATTCGAGCGGCCACGGTGCTGCCCGCCGATCGACGGCCCGTGGAGCTGCACACGGCTGACGGGCTGACGCTGGTGGGGGAGCTTGCGCTGCCGCTCGACGGGCCTCCCGTCGCGACGATGCTGTGCCTGCACCCGTTGCCGACGCACGGCGGCTCGATGGACAGCCACGTGTTCCGCAAGGCGGCGTTCCGGTTGCCGGCGCTCGCGCGGATTGCGGTGCTGCGCTTCAACACCCGCGGCACGACGTCGACGGACGGGACCAGCGAGGGGGCGTTCGGCGACGGGGTGAGCGAGCAGCTCGACGTGGCCGCCGCGCTGGACCTCATCGAACATGCGGATCTGCCTGACCCCTGGCTCGTCGGGTGGTCGTTCGGCACGGAGCTCGTTCTGCGCTTCGGCCACGCCGATCCGTCCGTCGTCGGGGGGATCCTGCTGTCGCCGCCGCTGCACCGCGCGGGCGACGCCGAGCTGGACGCGTGGGCGGCCAGTGGCAAGCCCCTGACGGTCCTCGTGCCGGAGCTCGACGACTACCTGCGCCCCGACGCCGCGCGCGAGCGGTTCGCGCGGGTGCCGCAGGCGGAGGTCGTGGCCGTCGAGGGCGCCAAGCACCTGTGGGTGGGGGAGCCGTACGTGCGCATCGCGCTGACCGAGATCGTGCGCCGGTTGGCGCCGGCGCAGCTGCCCCTCGCGACTACGTGGGCGGCGCGGTGACGATGTCGTTCGACGGGTCGTTGGGGCCGGCCGCGCCTTTGGCGTACGACGACAGCGGGTCAGGGTTGCCGGTGGTGCTGTTGCACGCCTTCCCGGTGCATCGCGGGCTGTGGGCGGGCGTGCGCGAGCAGGTCGGTCCGGGTGACGAGCGTGAGCAGGTGGGTCCGGGCGACGTGCGTGAGCACGTCGGTCCGGGCGTTCGGCTGATCACCCCCGACCTGCCCGGGTTCGGGCAATCCCCGCCTCTGACGACGGGCCCATCCCTGGACCGCTACGTTGACTCGGTCGCCGGACTGCTCGACGCCATGGGACTCGAGCGGGCTGTGCTCGGCGGGGTGTCCATGGGCGGGTACGTGTCGCTCGCGTTCGCGCGCCGGCACCCGGATCGCCTGCTGGGTCTGATTCTCGCGGACACGAAGTCGACAGCGGATGCTCCTGCTGCCGCGGCGAATCGCCGGCGCATAGCCGCGGTGCTCGTCGACGAGGGCTCGCCGCGCGTCCTCGTCGAGGAGTCGTTGCCGAACCTGCTGGGCGCGACGACGAAGGCGGGACGGCCGGACGTGGTGACTCGGGTGCACGCGATGGTCGAGGCGGTGTCGCCGGCCGCGGCGGCGTGGGCGCAGCTGGCGATGGCGGAGCGTACCGACACCACGGCGGCCTTGCGCTCGCTGTCGGTCCCGGTCGCCGTCATCGTGGGCGCCGAGGACGCGATCACACCGGCGGGCGACGCCGAGGCAATGGTGGCGGCGGCCCGGGACGCGACGCTGACGACGATTCCCCGGGTGGGGCACCTCAGCGCGATCGAAGACCCCGAGGCCTTCGCGGCGGCCGTGGTGGCGTTCGTCTCGCGGCTGTAGTGGGCTCCCGGTGGGGCCCGGTGATGCGTTAAGCCGGCCAGGGGCGGCCCAACGCAGCAGCGCCCAACGCCGAACCGGGGCCGGGAGGGGGCCCGAGGAGGGGGCCAAACCGGGCCGGGGGACCGGTGCTGCGTTAGGCCGGTCAGGGGCGGCCCAGCGCAGCAGCGCCCGACGCCGAACCGGGGCCGAACCGGGGCCGAGCGGGGGCGGGGGGCTATTCGCCGATGGCGCCGCCGGTGATGCGTAAGGCCGGTCAGGGGCGGCCCAGCGCAGCAGCGCCCGGCGCCGAACCGGGGCCGGGAGGGGCAAACCGGGGCCGGAGGGGGACCGGTGATGCGTAAGGCCGGTCAGGGGCGGTGCAGCGCAGCAGTGCCCGGCGCCGGAGCGCGCGGGGGGGGAGGGGGCGGGAGGGCGCCGGAGCGGGGGCGGGGGCGGGAGGGGGACGGACGGCTATTCGCCGACGGCACCGTCGATCGACTGACGGATGAAGTCCGCGTGCCCCGCGTGCCGGGCCGTCTCCTCGATCAGGTGCAGCACGATCCACCGCAGGGTCCACGGCCCGCCCCGCTTCCGCGTGCCGGTGGACAGGTCGTCGGGGAGGTGCGCGGCCAGTGCTGCGTCCGTGCGGGCCGCGGCGGCGACGTACAACGCCACAAGCGCGTCGGGTGAGTCATCGGGAGCGCTGTGGAACTCCCAGTCAGGGTCCTGCCCGAACGGCGCGCTCGCCCACGGCTCGGGGTCGGGCACGCCGAGAAACACCGCCTGGATCCAGAAGTCCTCAACGTACGCAAGGTGTTTCACCAGCCCGGCCAGCGTGAGTGACGACGGCGCCACGGTCGCGCCGAGTTGCTGCTGGTCGAGGCCGGCCGCCTTCGTGAGCACCGTGGCCCGTTGGTACGCAAGGTAGGCGGCCAGGGCCGTGCGTTCGTCGGTGACCGGCTGGGGGTCGATGCGCTCCATGGCTACAGCCTGCCAGGAACGATGGTCGGCGCTACGCGGCTTCCTGTCTGGGCAGGAAGACCTCGCGCGAAATGAGCTGCACCGCGGCGGCGGCCGGCACCGCGATGAGGGCACCGATCATCCCCAGCAGCGCAGCGCCGAAGAGTGCGGCGATGACCGTGGCCGCAGCCGGCACGTTGACCGCCCGGAGCATCACCTTGGGCACGAGCACGTAGTTCTCGAACTGCTGGTACGCGAGGAGCGCCAGCAGCGTGACCACCGCTGCGGGGATGCCGTGCAGCAACGCCACCAGGACCGCCACCACGGTGCCGATCGTGGCGCCGACCAGCGGGATCAGGTCCGTGACCCCCATGAGGAGGGCGAGCGGCAGCGGGTAGGGCACGCCGATCAGGTAAAAGGCGATCGCCGAGTACACCGTGATGACGACGCTCGTGATGATGTTGCCGAGGACGTAGCCGCCGAT
>JAVEEB010000280.1 GCA_030840665.1 Frankiaceae bacterium
GAGTCGATCAATCGCGACGCGGCACCCACGATGAGCGACCTTCCGCGTACGCCGCGCGCAGTCCGCTCGCAGTGCCCGCCGGCTCGTGCGTCGCCTCGATGGTCAACGGCCAGTCCGGTGGTTCCGCCGCGCCGCTGAGCACCCAGGCGGCCTGCCGCGCGGCGCCGCGCGCGACGTACTCCTCGGCGGCGGGGATCACGACCGGAACGCCGAGGATGTCCGCCGCCAGCTGTTGCACGGCTGCGGACTTCGCGCCGCCGCCGACGAGCAACGCCCGCCCGATCGGTACGCCGAGTGCGCGCAGCGCATCCATCCCGTCCGCCAGCCCGCACAGGAGTCCCTCGACAGCGGCGCGCGCGACGTTGGCCGGGCTGAGGTTGGCGCGGGTCATCCCGAGCAGCGAGCCCGTCGCGTCCGGCAGGTTCGGGGTGCGCTCACCGTCGAGGTACGGCAGGAACGTCAGCCCGCCGGCCCCCGCCGACGCGCCGAGGGCCAAGGCGTCGAGCTCCGCAAGCGAGATTCCCAGCATCGCCGCCGTCGACGACAGGATGCGGGCGGCGTTGAGGGTGCAGACGAGCGGCAGGAAGCGGCCGGTGGCGTCGGCGAAACCCGCGACCACTCCGGAGGCGTCCGCCGTCGGCCGGTCGGCGACCGCGAAGACCGTCCCGGACGTGCCGATGGAGACGACCGCATCGCCGGTCCGCAGCCCGAGGCCCAGGGCGGCGCCCATGTTGTCGCCGGTGCCGGGCGAGACCACCGCGCCCCACGACGTCTCGCCGGCCGGCTCGGCCGGCCCCAGCACCCGCGGTACGGCCAGCTCGCGCCCGAACGCGGCAGCCAGCAGGTCGAGGCGGTAGGCGCCGGTGGCGGGCGACCAGTACCCGGTGCCCGAGACGTCCCCGCGGTCGGTGACGGGGTCGCTGCGCCGCCCGGTCAGGTTCCACGTCAGCCAGTCGTGCGGCAACAGCACGGAGGCGGCGCGCGCGGCCGCACCGGGCGCGCTCCTGGCGACCCAGCGCAACTTGGTGACCGTGAACGAGGCGACCGGCACGGACCCGACCGCCTGCGCCCACGCCTCGGCCCCGCCGCGCTCCTCGATCAGCGCCAGCGCGGCCGGTGCGGATCGCGTGTCGTTCCACAGCAGGGCGTCGTGCACGGGCTCGCCGCCGTCGTCGAGGAGCACCATGCCGTGCTGCTGGCCGGCGACGCCGATCGCCTCGGCGCGCTCCAGGAGGCCGTCGCCGGCGGCGTGGAGCGCGCGCTGCCATTCGCCGACCGCGATGGCCGTCCCGTCGGGATGAGGAGCGGTGCCAGACGCGAGCAACGTGCCGTCGTCCCCGTCGTACAAGCCGATCTTTGTGGACTGGGTCGACGAGTCGACGCCGGCGACCTGCGCCACGATGCCCTCCGGGGTTGGCCCGGCGCCATTTGACGCGGCGGGAAGCTGAGCTTAAGTTCGACAGCCAAACTAACCGGCGAAGGGGAGCGCTTCTCCGCGCGGACCACCGGGGAGGTGACTGTGACTGCCAGAGCCGCTCTGCAACCGACGCCCGCCGACAAGTTCACGTTCGGACTCTGGACGGTCGGCTGGCTCGGCCGCGATCCCTTCGGCGACGCGACGCGCCCCCCGCTCGACCCCATCGTCAGTGTCGAAAACCTTGCCCGGCTCGGCGCCTACGGGGTCACCTTGCACGACGACGACCTCATCCCTTTCGGCAGTGATGACGCGACGCGCGAACGGCTCGTCAAGCGCTTCCGCGCCGCCCTGGATGAGCACGGCCTCGTCGTGCCGATGATGACCACGAACCTGTTCACCCACCCCGTGTTCAAGGACGGGGGCTTCACCGCGAACGATCGGGACGTCCGCCGCTTCGCCGTCGCGAAGGTGCTGCGCAACATCGACCTCGCCGCCGAGATGGGCGCGCAGATCTACGTCATGTGGGGCGGCCGGGAAGGCGCCGAGCACGGCGGTTCGAAGAACATCATGACCGCGCTCGACCGCTACCGCGAAGCGGTCGACATCTGCTGCGACTACGTGATTTCCCGTGGCTACACGATGAAGTTCGCGTTGGAGCCGAAGCCGAACGAGCCCCGCGGTGACATCCTGCTCCCCACCGTCGGGCATGCCCTCGCGTTCATCGAGCAGCTCGCGCATCCCGAGATGGTCGGCGTCAACCCCGAGGTCGGCCACGAGCAGATGGCCAACCTGAACTTCACGCACGGCATCGCGCAGGCCCTGTGGAGCAACAAGCTTTTCCACATCGACCTCAACGGCCAGCACGGGCCGAAGTTCGACCAGGACCTGCGGTTCGGCGCGGGTGATGTGCGCGGCGCGTTCTGGCTCGTCGACCTCCTGGAAAGCAGCAACTACAGCGGCCCGCGCCACTTCGACTTCAAGCCGTCGCGCACGGAGGACATGGCCGGCGTCTGGGCGTCGGCCGAGGGCTGCATGCGCAACTACCTGATCCTCAAGGCGAAGTCGGCCGCCTTCCGGGCGGACCCCGAGGTGCAGGACGCCCTCCTTGCCGCGCGCGTCGACGAGCTGGCCATCAGCACCCTGGGCGACGGCGAGAGCATCGAGGACCTGCGGCGCGCCCCGTTCGACCCCGAGGCGGCGGCAGCGCGGGGGGCCGGTTTCGAGCGCCTCGACCAGCTGGCCCTCGAGCACCTTTACGGCACCCGCTGAACGCGGTCGGCCGATGAATGCACAGAATGCCTCGTGACTGATCCTGCGCTGCCCGCGCGCCATGACTTCCTGCGTCGGCACAACTTCGGGCTCGTACTGACGACGATCGCGGCGCGAGGTCCGCTGTCGCGCGCTCAGCTCGCCGTCGACACAGGCCTGACGAAAGCGACGGTGTCACAGCTCGCGGAGCGCCTCGTGTCCTGCGGGCTGGTGCGTGAACTGGAGCCGGCGCGTGGCGCCGTCGGGCGGCCGGGCAGCCCGTTGGAGCTGGACCGGAAAGGCATCGTGGGCCTCGGCGTGGAGATCGCCGCCGACTACCTCGCCGTCTGCGCGGCCGATCTGTCCGGAGCTGTCGTCATCCACCGGGTCGAAGGCCGGGACAATCGCGGCGCCGCCCCGTCGGCAGTGATCGACCGGGTTGCGGCCCTTGTCCACGCGGTGCGGGAAGACCTGCAGGCGACCGGGCGCTCGGCGCTCGGGGTCAGCGTGGCGGTCCCCGGCCTGGTCGAAGGCGGCCACACCGTCAGGCTCGCGCCGAACCTGCCGGGCTGGACCGACCTCCCGCTGGCGGCGCACCTGTCCGTCGCGCTCGCCACGCAGCTGCCCATCGAGGCAGAGAACGAGGCGAACCTCGCCGCGCTCGCCGAGCTCTGGTACGGGATCGCAACCGACCTCGACTTCATCCACGTGTCCGGCGAGATCGGCGTCGGTGGCGGCGTCGTCGTCGATGGCGCGGTCTTCCGCGGGGTCCGGGGCTTCGCGGGCGAGCTCGGTCACGTCACCGTCGACCCGGCCGGGCCCTTGTGTGGCTGCGGGTCGACGGGCTGCCTCGAGCAGTACGCCGGCCAGGACGCCCTCCTGCGTGCCGCCGGTGTGACCGGCGATTCCAGCACCCGGGACGGCGACCCGAACGGCCCGCTCCGGGAGCTGGTCAGCCGCGCGGAAGCCGGCGACGAGCGGACGACGGCCGCGCTCGACGCGGCGGGTCGGGCCATCGGCCTGGCCGTCGCCGCGGTCGTCAACATCCTCGACGTGCCGACGGTGGTGCTGGGCGGCATCTACGCGCCGCTCGCCCAGTGGCTGGTCGCGCCGGTGGAAGCCGAGCTCCGGCTGCGCGCTCTGGCCAACCGGTGGGACCCGGTGACCGTTCTCGTGTCGACGCTGGGTACGCAGGCGGCGGTGCGCGGAGCGGCGGGCGTCTGCGTCGACCGCGTCCTGCGGGACCCCGTCTCGTACTTCCCGGTCCTCCAACTCGGCTGAGCCTCGGACGCTCAGCGCAGGACCTGTCAGCGCAGGATCAGCAGCAGCACGTCGGCGGCCGCCACGGCCAGGCACAGCCGGAACGGCAGCCGTTGGTCGCCGCCCCGCGCCGCGACGGCGGTGACCACCGCGGCGACCGCGATCCCGAGCCCCAGGCACAACCACCCGGCCACCCCCGGCGGACCGGGCGGCCCGAGCGCCAGCACCACGGCGGCCGCCGCGAGCAGCAACGCACCCGTCACCGCACTCGTCTGGGCGCCGAGCCGGTGCGGCAGCCCGCGAATGCCGAAGAGCGCGTCGTCGGCGAGGTCGGGCAGCACGTTGACGAAGTGGGCGCCGGCGCCGAGGAGCGACCCCGCGGCCACGAGCCACCAGGCGGGCCACGGGTGACCGGGCAGCCCGAGCACGACAAACGCGGGCAGCAGCCCGAACGCGACCACGTAGGGGACGACCGACACGGGGGTGCGCTTCAGGACGATGTTGTACGACCAGGCTGCCCCGAGCGCGACTGCGTGAGCCGCGGCGGCCCGCCAGCCGCTGCCGAACGACAACGCGAGCGCAACGGCGAGCGCGATGAGGGCAGCCCGGCCCAGCGCCCGGTCGGGGAGATCCCTTCGTACCAAAGGCTTGTCCTGCCGCGCGGCCTCCCGATCCCGGTCGCGGTCGATCCAGTCGTTGCTCCAGCCGACGGACAACTGCCCGGCGAACATCGCCGACGCGGCCCACGCGATCCCGCCGGGGCCTCGCCCGACGTCCAGGGCCAGCAGTCCCGTGACCGCGGTAACGGCGACCGTCGGGCCGGCGTGGGCGGCCAACAGGTAGGCACGGAGGGTACGGACGCCACGCATGATCGACAGCATCCCCCGGGCGAGGGCCTCAGGGGCGCGCGGGCCGCTTACGCCGAACGGTGCCGGCCACCTTGCGTGCGACCTGGCGGGCGCGCTCCTGGTTCTCCGGCTTGCGGACCTCGGTGACCACCCGGGCGGCGATGGCCTTGAGCTTCTGCTGGTTCTCGGGCTTGCGCAGCTCGTCGAGCACCTTCTTCGCGATGCCCGCCTTCACTCCCGCGCGGACCACGCCGCTCATCCATGCCATTGCCAGCCTGCCTTCTCGTCGATGGTGATCGAGTCCTGCCCCGACACCGGCAGCGCAAGTCGCCGCGCTCATGATCGTCTCAGGCCACGGGCGCGTGGCACCTCTCGGCGAAGGGCAGGAACCCGCCGTGCCAACAGGACTCCGCAACGACATCACGCAGTACGACGACCTCGTCGACGCCTGGGACGATCCGCGCGGGGTGTTCGCGATGCTGCATTGGCTCGCGGCAACGCGCGCGTCGTATGTGCCCGTCGCGCCCCGTCGCGGCGCGGTCCTCCTGGATGTCGCGTGCGGCGGGGGTTTGCTTGCGCCGCACGTCGACGGCAAGGGCTATCGGCACATCGGCGTCGACCTGTCCGCCAGTGCAGTCCGGGTTGCCGCCCGCAAACGAATCTCGGTGGTGCGTGCCGACGCGGGTCACCTGCCGTTCGCCGACGCCTCGGCCGACGTGGTGGTGGCGGGCGAAGCGCTCGAGCACGTGACAGACCTCCCGCTCGTGCTGGGCGAGCTCTGCCGCGTCCTGCGCCCCGGCGGCCTCCTCGTCGCCGACACGATCGCCAACACGGCCCTGGCCCGGCTGATCGTTGTGACGCTGGCCGAGCGCATCCCCGGCGGCGCCCCGAAAGGCATCCACGACCCCGCCCTCTTCGTCGACCGCAAGCAGCTCGTCGCGACCGCCGCCGACCACGGCGTGGCGCTCCAGCTCCACGGCCTGCGGCCCTCGCTGACCGGCTGGCTGCGCTGGTCGATGGGCACGCTCGGCGCCGGCCGTATCGTCCGCACCCGCCCGACGTCCGTGCTCTTCGTCGCGCATGGCCGCAAGGCCGCCGCGTGACTCCCCTGGCCGTCGCGGCCGGCCTCGCCCCCCGTTTCGCGGAGCGGGCGGTCACCCACGACCGCGACGGCAGCTTCCCCGCGGACGACTTCGCCGACCTCGCCGGCGCCGGCCTGATGGGCCTCATGGTCCCGGAGCGGCTCGGCGGGTGGGGTGCGTCCTTCTCGTCGTACGCCGAGATCGCCATGACCCTGGCGCGCGGCAACGCGGCGACCGCCCTCGTCTTCAACATGCACACGTCGATCACCGGCGCGATGGCACTGACGCGCGACGACCTTCCGCTGGCCCTCGGGGTGCCGGACGAGTACTTCGAGCGCCGCGACGAGTGGCTCCGCACGGCCGCCAAGGGCGCGTTCTATGCCGTCGCCATGTCGGAGCGCGGCGCCGGCTCGCGGTTGTCGCAGATCGCGACGGCGTACGAGCCGGAGGCGGGCGGCTGGCGAATCCGCGGCACGAAGACCTTCTGCAGCGGCGCCGGCCACGCGGACGCCTACCTCGTCGCGGCGCGCAGCGCCGCGGGCGACATCTCCCAGTTCCTGGTGCCGGCGACCGGCGGGCTCACCGTTGAGAAGACGTGGGACTCGCTCGGCATGCGCGCCACCGGGAGTCACGACCTGCACCTGGATGTCTGGGTCGACCACGACGCGCTCATCGGCGGCGTCGAGGGCCTCGGCCTGCTGCTCGCCCAGGCGATGCCGCAGTGGCTCGTCGCGTCGTACAGCGCGGTCTACGCCGGCGTCGCGCTCGCGGCCGTCGAGGCCGGTGCGGCGTACGCCCTCGAACGAGGGCTCGACAAGCTGCCGATGGTCCGGGCGCGGCTCGGTCGCGCGGACGCGCAGGCCCACGCCGCGGCGCAGGTCGTCCGCGAGGCTGCCGTGCGCGTCGACACCGACCCCGGTTCGGCCGAGACGAATCGATGGGTATGGCGCGCCAAGCTGATGGCCGGCGACACAGCCGTCGCCGTCGCGTCGAGCGTTCTGGAAGCCTGCGGTACGGCGGCCACGCGCCGCGGCTCGACCGTCGAGCGCCTCTTCCGCGACGCCCGCTGCGGCGCCCTGCAGCCCGCGACCAGCGACGTGTGCGCCGACTGGCTCGGCTTCGCCGCCCTCGGCCTCGATCCCGACCGCGGTGGTGAGGTGGCCCGATGGTGACCCGGGCGAACGTGACGGCGGGCATCGCGGGGATCGGCAGCGCCTTCCCGGGCCGCATCGAACAGCAGGCTCTGTGGGACGGGTGGTTCGCGGGCAAGTACGGCGACAACCGGATCGCCGCCCGCGCCTGGAGCGCGTGCCGGGTGGACGCGCGGCACGCCGTGGTCGACCCGCGCCACGAGGACGTCACGGCGTGGACGACGGGGCAGCGGATGGAGCGGTACGCGGCCGAGTCGCTGCCACTGGGCAAGGAGGCGGTGACGCAGGCGTTGGCGGAGGCGGGCGTCGACGCGTCCGAGGTCGGCCAGTTCGTCGTTGCCTCGTGCACCGGTTACGTGACCCCGGGCGCCGACCTGCTCCTCGCCCGCGACCTCGGCATGCCCACCGACGTCCGCCGGCTCGTCGTCGGCCACATGGGCTGTTACGCGGCGCTGCCCGCCTTGGCGGCCGCCGCCGACTATGTGCGCGGCCATGATCGCCCCGCGGTCGTGCTGTGCCTGGAGCTGCCGAGCCTGCACCTGCAGCCGCTCTCGCCGACGGCCGCCCACGCCGTGCCGTCGGCGGCGGACATCGAGCAGGTCATCACGCACGCCCTGTTCGCCGACGCCGCCGCGGCGGCCGTCCTCGTCCCCGGCGCCGGTCGCACCCTCGCCGACGTCCAGGCGCGCACCGACGCCGACAGCATCGGCCACATGTCGTGGCACGTCACCGACCTCGGCTTCCGGATGGGGCTGTCGCCGGAGGTGCCCGACGTCCTGGCCCGCCATGTCGGCCCCGCGGTCGACGACCTGCTGGCGCGGCACGGGCTGGAGCGGAGTGACATCGCGGGCTGGGCCGTGCATCCGGGGGGCCCGCGCATTCTGCGCGTAGTCGAACAGGCCCTGGAACTTTCACCCGAGGCGTTGAATTCGTCGTACGACATCCTCCGCGAAGCGGGCAATTGTTCGTCACCCACCGTATTGCTGGTCCTCGACAGGGTACTGGCGGCGGCACCTGACGGACCGGTTGTGGCGCTCGCTTTCGGGCCCGGGCTGACCCTTTACGCGGGCCTGCTGCACACCGTCTGACCTGGGCAAACGGCACACTGTACGGCCCGGGGCGAAGGGGTTCTGCGCGCGACACGCCCGTGTTACCCTGGTTGTCTGCGGAAGGGGCATTTCCATATGTCGTTCACGGTTGGTGAGACGGTGGTCTACCCCCATCACGGGGCTGCGTTCATCGAAGACATCGAAACTCGCATCATCAAGGGCGAGGAACGCCTCTATCTGGTTCTGCGTATTGCGCAGGGCGACCTGACCGTCCGCGTCCCCGCCGACAATGTCGAGCTCGTCGGCGTCCGTGATGTCGTCAACTCCGCCGGCCTCGACCGCGTGTTCGACGTTCTCCGCGCCCCCGCGCAGGAAGAGCCGACGAACTGGTCGCGCCGCTACAAGGCCAACCTCGAGAAGATCGCCTCCGGTGACGTCAACAAGGTCGCCGAGGTCGTGCGCGACCTGTGGCGTCGTGACAAGGAGCGCGGGCTGTCCGCGGGGGAGAAGCGGATGCTCGCCAAGGCGCGCCAGATTCTCGTCTCCGAGCTCGCCCTCGCGGAGGGCACCAACGAGGACAAGGCCGAGATCATCCTCGACGAGGTCCTCGCTTCCTAGCGTCCACGCCGTCGCCACATCTGTCCTACCTGGGGCTTTGGCGCGTCCAGGTTCCTAACGCTGGCGGCCGAACGGGCCGATATGGTCCACCAGCGGCCCGGTCGGGGTCCCGGGCGGAGGACTCATGAACCAGCGCAAGCGACGGAGCGCTCCCCCGCGGGGCATCGTCGAGTTGCTGCGTGCCTTCCTCGTCCTCTTCTTCGCCCTCGGCGGCTACCAACTCGGCAACGTGGTGCGCGTCGGCAAGGACCAGCTGGCGCCAACGGTGGGGCCGTTCAACGGCGTCGTCGTCGGCACCGTCCTAGGGCTGGCCGTCGGCTACGTCCTCGGCGGCGTCCTCGGGCGCACCACCATCACGGTGGCGAGCCGCACCGAGTCGGCGCTGCGTGCCATCAGCGCCGAGGCCCTCGTCACCGGCGCACTCGGCGCGATCCTCGGGGGGATCGTCGCCGCGAGCCTCGCCTGGCCCCTCTTCCTGCTGCCGAGCCGGTCCCTCGCCTACCCCCTGTACGGCTTTGTCGTCGTCTCGGTCGGGGTCATCGGCTTCCGACTGGGCGCGGCCCGCCGCGAGGGCGTGCTCGCGATGTTCTCCGGCCGCGGCGGGCTCCCGCATCGCGAACGTGCGGTCTCCGCGCTCCCGCGTGTCATCGACACCTCGGTGGCGATCGACGGCCGCATCCTCGACATCGTGCGAGCCGGGTTCCTGCACGGCCGCATGGTCGTCCCGTCGCCGGTGCTGGGCGAGCTGCACGCGCTGTCGGACTCCGCTGACCCGCTGAAGCGGGCCAAGGGCCGCCGGGGCCTCGATGTCCTCGAGACCCTGCGCCGGGAGCCGGGCATCGAGCTCGAGGTCCTCGACGACGCCGTCCCCTCGGTCGCCGAGGTCGACGGCAAGCTGATCCGCATCTGCATCGACCGCACGATGGCGCTGCTCACCCTCGACACGAACCTGGCGCGCGTCGCCGCGGTGACCGGTGTGCGGGTCCTCAACCTGCACGCGTTGACGCTCGCGCTGCGGCCACCGGTCGTCACCGGCGACGAGGTGCGGGTGTTGCTGACCAAGCAGGGCCGGGAGTTGGGGCAGGCCGTCGGCTACCTCGACGACGGCACGATGGTCGTCGCGGAACGTTCCCGCCACCGGGTAGGCGAAGATGTGGCCGTGCGAGTAACCAGCGTCCTGACGACGGCCAATGGCCGCATGGTCTTCGCGCATCCGGCTGACGAACCGGGGGACGCGCCACACGCGCGCGAAGCCCGGGCATGACGGTCACGGGGGGCTCAGCCGGGCCCGTCCTCGGCCGGGTCGCTGTCCTGGTGCCGGCCGCCGGCCGCGGTGAACGTCTCGGCCCCGGCGCCCCCAAGGCGCTCCGCGAGCTCGGCGGCGTGCCCATGCTGGTGCTCGCGGTCCAGGCGATGGCGGCGGCGCGGTCCGTCAGCCTGGTCGTCGTGTCGGCGCCGCCCGACGACGTGCCCGCGGTCTCCGCGTTGCTGGCGTCGTACTCGCTCGGCGCCGAGATCATGGTCGTCGCGGGTGGTGCCACCCGCCAGGAGTCCGTTCGGCGGGCCCTCGAGGCGCTCGACGCGGACATCGAGATCGTGCTGGTTCATGACGCGGCACGGCCGCTGGCGCCCAGCGATCTGGCGGATGTCGTCGTCGCCGCCGTCCGGGCGGGTGCAGACGCGGTGGTCCCCGGTCTTGCGCTCGCGGATACCGTGAAATTCGTGGACACCGCGGAACGCGTGCGCAGCACCCCGGAGCGTGCCACGCTGCGGGCTGTGCAGACACCACAGGGATTCCGTCGTACGACGCTGGCGGCCGCGCACGCCGCCTCGCACGGCGACCTCGGGTCCTCCGCAGTCGCCGCCACGGACGATGCCGGCCTCGTGGAACGCGCCGGCGGCGCCGTGCTCGTCGTACCGGGCAGTGATGAAGCCTTCAAGATCACGCGGCCGCTCGACCTGATCCTGGCCGAGGCCGTTCTCGATCGCCGCCGCGCGAACCAGACCCGCTGAGATGCGGACCGGGATCGGCGTCGACGTCCACCCGTACGCCGACGACGACCGCGTCCTCGCGCTGGCCGGGCTGTCGTGGCCGGGTGAGCGTGGGCTCTCCGGCCACTCCGACGGCGACGTCGCTGCCCACGCGGCTTGCGACGCCCTGCTGACGGCGGCCGGGCTGGGGGACCTGGGCGAGGTCTTCGGCGTTGCAGACCCGCAATGGGCCGGGGCGTCCGGCGTCTCCTTGCTGACGGAGACGGCGCGCCTGGTCCGCGCCGCGGGCTGGGAGATCGAGAACATCGCCGTGCAGATCATCGGCAACCGACCGAAGGTCGCTCCGCGGCGCACGGAGGCCCAGGATGCCCTGTCGGCCGCGGCCGCGGCCCCGGTGACCGTCGCCGCCACCACGACCGACGGGTTGGGGCTGACGGGTCGCGGCGAGGGCCTCGCGGCGATCGCGACGGCGCTCTTGGTGGCCGCGCCCTGATGGCCACTCCGTGATGATCTCCGCGTGATCGTGCTGCCGGATCGCCTGCGGGACTGGCTGTCGATCGGCCCTTTGGCGGTGATCGGGACCGTCGACCTGGGCGGCCACGCGCGCCTGTCGCTGGTGCGCGCGGCGCGGGACGGTGACGACATCGTGATGCCCGTGCTCGAGGGCAGTCCGCCCCAGCTGGACCTCATCTACGAGCCGGCCGCCACCGTGCTCTTCTGGGACCCCGACGGCGGACCGCAGTCGATCGAGGTGCGCGGCGAGGTCGAGATGACCACGGCCGGAGCTGCCGAGCTGGCGGCCGGGCTGACGCGCGCCCGCCGGGGCCCCGATGAATCGTGGCTTGTCGTGCGCGTCGTGCCGACGGCCGTCGAGATGCGGGGCTGACGAGGGCGAGGCAATACCCTTACGCCTGTGACGCTCCGCATCTATGACACCCGCGCCCGCGCGCTCCGCGATTTCGTGCCCCTCGAGCCTGGCCGTGTCGGCATCTACGTGTGCGGGCCGACCGTCCAGTCGCCGGCCCATGTCGGCCACCTGCGCAGCGCGATCGCGTTCGACCTCCTGCGGCGGTGGCTGCAGGAGAGCGGGTACGACGTGCTGTTCCTCCGCAACGTCACGGACATCGACGACAAGGTGCTCGTCAACGCCGACAAGCTGGGCCGCCCCTGGTGGGAGGTCGCCACGACCAACACGCGTGCGTTCAACGAGGCGTACGACGCGGTCGGCGTCCTGCCGCCGAGCGTCGAACCACGGGCGACGGGCCACATCCCCGACATGGTGGCGCTCATCGAGAGGCTGATCGGTGCCGGCCACGCGTACGCGCCGGGTGACGGCAACGTGTGGTTCGACGTGCGTTCGCTGCCGTCGTACGGCGAGCTGTCCGGCCAGCGCCCCGACGCGATGCAGGGCGACCCGGCGGACATGACCAGCGGCAAGCGCGACTCGCTGGACTTCGCCTTGTGGAAGGCGTCCAAGGCGTCGGAGCCGGCGTCCGCCTCGTGGGAGACCCCGTGGGGCCGCGGCCGCCCGGGCTGGCACATCGAGTGCTCGGCGATGGCGTCGCGTTACCTCGGCCCCGTGTTCGACATCCACGGCGGCGGGATCGACCTGCAGTTCCCGCATCACGAGAACGAG
>JAVEEB010000293.1 GCA_030840665.1 Frankiaceae bacterium
GCGCTCGTACTCGTCACGGAGCCGTCCGGCGACTGCGTCACCGATGAACCGTCCGGCGACCTGGTCGTCGTGCTGCCCTCGCCCGCCCCGTCGCCCGCCCCGTCGCCTCCGCCCGTGCCTCCGCCGTCACCCGCTCCGGACCCCGCTCCGGACCCCGCACCGGACCCCGCACCGGACCCCGCACCGGCGCCGAAGCCGCCGGCAATCGCCCCGACCGTGCCCGCCGCGCCACCCGCCACTGCGAGCGCCGGGGTAATCGAGTTGCCACCGTTGCCGCAACTGACGCACCACTGCAACAGGGCAGGAAGCAAGCCGCTCATGGCGAGACCTTCTCGTCGCGCGGGGCCTGCGCCGTCGCCAACCGCTGTGCGCGAGACACCGCATCGGCTGGGCGCAGGGGCCACCAGTCAGTAGGTCGGGACGACGGTCTGACCGCCCGCCACTCGACCCAGAGGAAAAAACCCGTGCCGGCAACAAGAAGGATCGAGGTGAGCCAGCCGCCCAGAGTCAGGACGACGACCAGCTTCTCCAACAGTGGCGTGGAGCCACCGGAGGTGACTGCGCTCAGGCCGTTGACGGCCGCGTGCTCCAGCAACACGACCCCGACGCCGATGGGCGCCGCCAGCCAGGCGTTCTTGAAGCGCTTTCGGTAGAGGACGGCCACACCCACGCTCAGCCCGGCAAGCCCGGCCCAGACCGCGTGCCCGGCGATGAGCATCGACGTACCGCCGTGTGAGGCACTCTCGCTCGGAAACAGCAGCGAGAACGGGACGCCGGCACCCCAATGCACCCCACCGCGCCCGAACTGCGTGTCCTCATACAGCGCGAAGCCAGCTCCCGACCACGCTGCGATGAGCACGAGGTCGAGCGCCGACATTCGGGGGGCTCGGCCGCGCAGGACCAAGGCCAGAATCACGATGGCTGGAACTAACTGGCTCAGTAGCTCGGTCAACGGCACCCACACCGAGGTGGCGAGGATGCTGCCGTCGCCGAGGGACGAGACCACAGGCCGCCCGAGTGCTCGCGCCAAGGCTGTCAACGCGAGGTAACCGGTGAGCCCGGTGCCGACGACCGCGCGCCAGTTGAGAGTCCGCACGGGTCCTGCCGCGATGGTGAGCGCGCCGAGCGTCCAGCCATAGGCGAAGAGGTCAGACAGGAAAGGACCGACGCCGCCGACACGCGTCGTCACCGGGAGCGCGGCGAGAATCGTGACGACGGAGATGCCCAGGCCGACCGTTGAGACCAACGCTATGACCTTGGCCCGGGCGGGAGAGCTCGCGGACCGGGCGAACAGGCGTAACGCCACGCGCATGCCGACGGCGACAGCCACGATCACCATGAGGGTCGCCACCGACGACGGGAGCACGCCGATCAGCCTTGCAAGAACGACGAGCACCGATATCGCGACGCAAGTGCCACCAACGACGACCAAACCGCGGTCGCGCGCAAGTCCCTCAGACACCGGGCCGGCAGGGGCGGGCTGCACGGACAAGGGTTCTGGAATTGACGTCGGTATTTCGCCGGGCACGAGACCTCCGCGAGATTCGGACTCGGCGGTCAAGCCCCCAAGCAATCCAAGGGAAAGATATTGGAACGCCCGCGAAACGTCTAGCGTTAACGCGAATGTCACTCCGGCCACGTGACAGGCCTTGTCGCCTTTTGCTAGATTCCGCAAATGCCGCTGACCCGTCGCAGTGATTCGCCCGTCGTCCCGCCCCGAGTTCAACTGTCAGCACTGCTGATCGTGGGATCGCTTGCATTGACGGGATGCGGGGGGAGCTCTCCGAAAGCGTCGGCTCCGTCCGATACGTCGTCCGCAACGTCGACGGGCACCTCGACACCTGCCACGACCGATGCGTCGTCCGGCGCGGATCCGACCGTGACAGCCAGCACAGGCTCCGGCAGCACGGCGCTGGGTGCCATCGACGCCTGCACCTTGCTCACGCCGGCGGACTTCGCCGCAGCCACGACCGCGAACGATGCGACGCAGTACCCCACGTCGACGTACACCCTGCGGACGGAATCGGTGAAGACGGACGTCGGCCCCGCCGTCGACCAGCATTCCGCCTGCACGTACCACTACACCGGAGCTCCGGGCTACACCGGACAGTTCACGCTCGACGTGATGACGGTCGCTGAATACAAGAGCCTCGCCACTTTCGACAAGCCGAAGCCGATCGCCGGCCTCGGCGACGAAGCCGCCGTCTTCGGATCACGGCCTGCAGTGCTCAAGGGCAATCACGGTGCCCTGATTGCGAACTCGCAGGGCACCGTCGCCTTCGCCACCGAAATCTTGCGGGTCGTGGCGCCGAAGCTCTAACCGCTACGGCTCTTAGCGCGACGGCTGCAGTCGACCCCGTCGGCGACGAAGCGCGGCGGCCAGCCCGACGAACAGCCCACCGGCAAGGAGAGCCGCCACCGCGCACAGGCCGGTCGATATGGTCGTGATATAGCCGAGCGCCAGGAACAACAGCGGCACAGCGACAAGCCCGTCCAAAACCGGGTGCCGCTTTGACCACGCAACTGTGCGCTCCCGGGCGAATGCCCAACAGATGGCCATCAAGCCATATACGACTGCGGCGATCGCGGCGACGAGAACGCCTCGTTTGCTTGCCAGTCCCGCCGCAATCAGGGTCGCCAGGACAACAGCAAACACGCGGACCCACC